>CALCZO010000021.1 GCA_937903315.1 uncultured Alphaproteobacteria bacterium | reverse complement strand
GGCATCTGGTCGAAGGTGGCGCTCGGCTTCACGCTGGTGTTCTTCGTCGTGTTCTTCAACGTCTATCAGGGCGTCAAGGAAGTGAACCCGGTCATTCTGGCCAACGCGCGGATGCTGGGCATGAACGAGCGGCAACTGCTCAAGCATGTCTACTGGCCGGCGGCGCTGTCCTGGGTGTTCTCGTCGCTGCACACGTCGGTCGGGTTTGCGCTCGTCGGGGCGGTGGTCGGCGAATATCTCGGCTCGTCCGCCGGGCTGGGCTATCTCATCCAGCAGGCCGAAGGCGTGTTCGATGTTGCCGGCGTCTTCTCGGGCATGCTGATTCTGGCCGTCTTCGTCGTCGTGATCGACTCGTTCGTTTCCGTCATCGAAAAACGCCTGCTGGTCTGGCGTCCGTCGCATGACATCGACACAAAAGCATAATCAAACCAAAGGAGGACTCCCCATGACCATTTCCCGTCGCGGTTTCAATCTCGGACTGGCCGGCAGCGCCGGTCTGGTCGCCATGCCGTCGATCGTCTCGGCACAGGCCATCGAAAAGCCCAAGCTGGTGCTGGGCGTGGGTGGCAGGGCGCTGCTCTACTACCTGCCGCTGACGATTGCCGAGCAGCGCGGACTGTTCAAGGCCGAAGGGCTGGAGGTCGAGGTGACCGACTTCGGCGGTGGCGCCAAGGCGCTGCAATCGCTGATCGGCGGTTCGGCTGATATCGTCACCGGCGCTTACGAGCATACGCTGCGGATGCAGCACAAGGGGCAGGACGTGCGGGCGCTGATCGAGCTTGGCCGCTTCCCGGCGATTGTTGTGGCCGTGCGCAAGGATCTGGTCGGCAAGGTCAAGTCGGCAGCCGATTTCAAGGGGCTCAAGATCGGTGTCACCGCGCCGGGCTCGTCGACCAACATGCTGGTGCAGTTTGCCATGGCCAAGGCCGGGCTTCAGCCGACGGATGCGGCCTATATCGGGGTCGGCACTGGAGCGGGTGCGGTCGCGGCGATGAAAAAGGGCGATATCGACGCCATTTCCAACCTCGATCCGGTCATCTCGAAGCTGGAAGCCGATGGTGACGCGGTTGCCCTGATCGATACCCGGACCGAAGCAGGCACGCGCGCGCTGTTCGGGGGCACCAATCCGGCGGCCTGCCTTTATGCCAAGGGCGATTTCATCGCGAAGAACCCGCAGACCTGCCAGCGGCTGGTCAATGCGTTCTCCAAGGCGCTGAAGTGGATGGCGAGCGCGACGCCGGAACAGATCGCCGGGTCGGTGCCGGAAGCGTTCTTCCTCGGCGACAAGGGCGTCTACATGAAGTCGCTCGCAGCGGTCAAAGATTCCTACTCGCAGAACGGCGTGATCAGCGAGGAAGGCCACAAGTCGATCCTCGACATGCTGGTCAAGCTGGACAAGGATATGGCCGGTGCGGCGATCGGGCGGGACAAGACCTTTGTCGGGACCTTCGTCGCCAAGGCCGGCGGCTGACCACTAGGGCTGACGCGACAAAAAACGGCCGGGGGAGACCCGGCCGTTTTCAAGTCTGGTGTGTGCTGTGCCGCTGGCGTTCAGCGGAAGCGGACGAGGTCCTTGATCGCGGCTTCGGCGTTCGAGGGGACGACGTTCTTGGCGACGAAATCGGCCCAGTCCTTGTAGGGACGCTTGGCGATGATGTCGGCGGCGCGCTTCTCGCCGATCTGCGGCAGCTTGTCGAGTTCGGCCGCCGGGGCGGTGTTGAGGTTGACAAGCGTGCCCTGGCGGGCGGCCGGCTGGGCGGCAGCCGGCGCGGCCTTGGCGGGCGCCTGAGCGGCAGGGGCAGCCGGAGTTGCGGGCCGGGCTGGCTGGGTCGGTGCGGCGGGCGTCGCCGGACGGGCAGGCTGCTGCGTCGTCTGGGCGAGAGCCGCGCCGGCGGTCAGCGCGAAGGCAAGAGCAAAGACCGTGGTCTTGATGGTCATGGAAAAACACTCCCCTTGAGTGTATTGCCCGGAATGAAACGACGTGCGCCGGGCAGGGCGCGAACGTCGGGCTGGGATGGTCAAACACCTGAGAAATCCGGTCAAGGATCGCCCCCGATCCGATCGTTTCCCATCTCCACTGTTGCAAGTATCGTGACGTCTGTGAACAGCCTCGCAACGGTGCGTTCGGGAAATATTCAGGTTGCGCACATCTTCCGCAGCGGCCACAACGCTGCGTGATTGTTCAGAGCATGGGATGGGCGATGAAGCGGCGCTTTCACACGCTGGATGTGTTCACAGAACAGCCACTGGCCGGAAATCCGCTGGCGGTGGTGCTGGATGCCGAGGGGCTGGACCATGCGGCGATGCTGGCCATCACGCGCGAGTTCAACCTGTCGGAAACAGTGTTTGTCGCCCCGCCGAAGGATCCGGTCAATTCCGCCGCGATGCGGATTTTCACCCCCGGCGGCGAGCTGCCGTTCGCCGGCCATCCGACGGTGGGGACAGCGGTGCTGCTGGCAAGATTGAATGCCGGCGGCATGGCGTCCCAACCGGGCGGTGTCGTCATCGCACTCGAGCAGGCCCTCGGTGTGGTCAAGGTCGAGGTCACGGCCCGGCCGGGCCGGGCGATGCGCGGCGTCTTTGCCGTGCCGCGGCTGTCCGAGCGCGTGGCATGGGCTGCCGATGTCAGTGAGATTGCCGCAGCCCTCGGCATTGATCCGCTCGACATCGGTTTCGGCGCGCATGCTCCGAGCTGCTGGTCGGCCGGTGTCCCGTTCGCGATGGTGCCGCTGCGCAGCCTCGATGCCGTCGGCCGGGTGCGGGTTGCCGATGCTTCGGCCTGGGACCGGGCGTTCGCCGCCACGGGGCGCGGCGCGGCCTATCTCTACGCTCAGGAGACGGTCGATCCGGCCCATCACATCCATGCGCGGATGTTCGCGCCCAAGCTCGGAATCAGCGAGGATCCGGCGACGGGGTCCGCCGCCGCTGCGTTTGCAGGCGTTGCCGCCGCCTTCGAAAAGCCGCCGAGCGGCACGCATCAACTGGTGATCGAGCAGGGTTACGAAATGGGCCGGCCCTCGCAGATCGTGCTTGATATCGAGGTGACCGCCGGCGTGCTGACCGGCACCCGCATCGGCGGGGCGGCGGTTCCGGTCAGCGAAGGGGGCCTTCTGGCATGACCATCACCATCCACGATCTCGATGCCGTCGATGCGGTGGTCGAACCGTATGACTGGGCATTTCCTGTCGCCCACCACGATGCGATCGAGGCCTATTGGGAGCAGACAGCGGCAGGCCGCCCGGGCTTCTTCAACGGCACGGTGCTGGTCCAGCATCGCGGGATCATCGAGGGCCGGGTGTTCCGCGCCGGCTATTCGACAGCCGAATACAAGCACTTCCTCGGCTATCTCCGGCTGGAACATCCGATGCGCGATGTCCGCAACGGGTTCGGCATGGCGGCGCTGCGCGCGGCGGACGGGGCGTTCCTGCTTGGCGAGATGGGACCGGACACTGCCAATGCCGGGATGATCTATTTCGCGGCTGGCACGCCCGATCTTGGTGATGTCACCGACGGGCGGCTTGATCTCGGTGCCAGCGTCATCCGCGAGATGTGCGAGGAAACCGGGCTTGCCCCGGGCGATGTCACCATCGCCGACGGTTGGACCTGCCTGCTGTTCGACCGCCGCGCGGCGTTCATGCGCCGGGTCACGATCGATCTGCCGGCGGATGAGGCGCGCCGGCTCATGCTGGACCGCATGAAGGCCCTGCATGAAGACGAACTGAGCGACATCGTCATCATCCGGCCGGGATTTGACGCGGCCGATCCGCGCATGCCGGCCTATATGGCGCGCTACATGGAACGGGAATTCGCGCGCGGGTGACAGGGGTGCTGGCACCGCTCCCCGGCCCCTCGCAGGGGCTCGGGGCGTTGCGCCGCCGCGTCTCACCCCGCCGGATAGCCATGCCGCGAGCGCGAGGCCCGGATGGCGGCCTGTGCCGCGCCATCCTGCCCGGCGGCGCACTGGCCGGCGGCGGCATCGATGTCCCTGTTGACCGTCTCGAACACCGATTTGGTCGTATGCCCGGTTTCGAGGTCGTATTTCATCTGCGCGCGGAATTTCTCGACCGCGCCCTTGCAGCCCGAGCCTTCGGGCAACTTGAACCCTGCGGGACCAACAGGTGACGGCGCGCTGGCCGGTGCGGGCGCCTCCTCCGTCTTGCTGGTCTGGTTGCAGGCGGCGAGCGCCAGCGGCAAGGCGACAACGGCAAGACGAAACACAGACCGGCGCATGGGCCATCCCCTTTAGCAAGCGAGGCAATCAGAATCGAGGATTCCCGCCTTCGGGTCAATCGGCTGTCTGCAACTGCCTTGCCGCCTGCCGCGTTCCGGTGTCAGATCGCCGCACAGGAGAACGATGATGCTCACAGTCTATGGTGTTCACAATTCGCGCGCGTCGCGGGTGATCTGGCTTTGCTACGAACTGGGTGTGCCATTCGAACAGAAGAAAGTCGTGCAGGCCTATCGGCTTGCCACACGGCCACCTGGCGTTCCGGTCATCAACACGCGCTCGCCGGAGTTCATCCGGGTCAATCCTGCCGGGCTGATTCCGGCGATCGACGATGACGGGCTGGTCCTGACCGAATCGATGGCGATCACGCTCTATCTGGCCCGCAAGCATGGCGGGCCGGTTGCGCCGGCCAGCGTGGCGGAGGAGGGGCAGGCGATGCAGTGGACCTTCTGGGCTGCGACCGAGATCGAACGGCACGCACTCGACGTTCTGTTCAATCGCGCGCTCAAGCCGGAGGAGGAGCGCGACAGCGTGGCCGCCGATAACGCCGAGGGCATCCTGCGCGACAAGCTGCCTGTGCTCGATGCGGCGCTTGAGAAGACCGGCTGGCTGGTCGGCGACCGGTTTACCGTGGCCGATCTCAATGTGGCCGAGGTGATCCGCTATGCGAGCCCTGCGCCGCGCCTGTTTGCGCTCAATCCCAACATCAAGCGCTGGCTGGATGCCTGCCGCGAGCGGCCGGCCTTTCGCCGGATGTGGGAGGAGCGGGCGGCCGAACTTGCGTGACGCCGCATCGTCAGACCCTTGCGCACCACGCCCGGTTCAGGTTATCCATGACGCATCAAACAGGAGATGCGCGCCCGTGACGGCTGCGACCGCCCAATTTGCGATGACGACGACCGGCCCGCGCCGGTCGCTCTCGCTGCTTGGCCTTCTTCTCCTTATCCGCCCCTGAGGGCCGTCCGGGCATGCGCCTGGGCCTTCAGGGGATGAGCCGACCCACCTGCCTGCTCCCTCCGTTGCGCTCCATGCCCGAGGCGATCCGCCCGGCGAGCCAGAGAAAGACCAGCCGATGTCCAGCACTTCAACCGACCGTGTCCTGATTTTCGACACCACCTTGCGCGATGGCGAACAATGCCCCGGCGCGACCATGACCTTCGAGGAAAAGCTGGAGGTTGCCGATCTGCTCGACGAACTGGGCGTCGACATCATCGAGGCCGGCTTCCCGATCGCGTCGGACGGCGATTTCGAGGCGGTTTCCGCCATTTCCAGGCGGATCAGGAATGCCACCGTCGCCGGCCTGGCGCGCGCCGGGCAGAAGGACATCGACCGCGCCGGAGAAGCGGTGAAACAGGCACGCCGTGGCCGGATCCACACCTTCATCTCGACCTCGCCGGTCCATATGAAATGGAAGCTCCAGAAGGAGCCGGACGAGGTGCTGCAACTGGTGATCAATTCGGTGTCGCGCGCCCGCAACCATGTCGACGATGTCGAATGGTCCGCCGAGGATGGGACCCGCACCGAGATCGATTTCCTCTGCCGCTGCGTCGAGGCGGCGATCAGGGCCGGGGCGACGACCATCAATATTCCCGATACCGTGGGCTACACCACGCCCGAGGAATACATGACGCTGTTCCAGACCGTCAGGAACCGGGTGCCCAATTCCGACAAGGCGATCTTCTCGGTCCATTGCCACAATGATCTGGGCATGGCGGTGGCCAATTCTCTGGCCGGCGTGAAGGGCGGGGCGCGCCAGATCGAATGCACCATCAACGGCATCGGCGAGCGGGCCGGCAATGCGGCGCTCGAAGAGATCGTGATGGCGATCAAGACACGCGGCGACGCGCTGCCCTATGCTACCGGAATCGAGACGACGATGCTCAACCGCGCTTCCAAGCTGGTGGCGGCGGCGACCTCGTTCCCGGTGCAGTACAACAAGGCGATCGTCGGCCGGAATGCCTTCGCGCATGAAAGCGGCATCCATCAGGACGGGATGCTGAAGCATACCCAGACCTATGAGATCATGACGCCGGAATCGGTCGGCGTGTCGAAGACCTCGCTGGTGATGGGCAAGCATTCGGGCCGCGCGGCGTTCAAGGACAAGCTGAAACAGCTCGGCTACGAACTGGCCGACAACCAGATGGAAGATGCGTTCGTCCGGTTCAAGGCGCTGTCCGATCGCAAGAAGCACATCTACGACGAGGATATCGAGGCGCTGGTCGATGATGGCATTGCCACTGCGCAGGACCGCGTCAAGGTCGTCGCGCTGACGGTGATTGCCGGCACGATGGGGCCGCAGTCTGCAACCCTGACGCTGGATATCGACGGCCAGCACAAGACCGTGCAGGCAACCGGCAATGGCCCGGTGGATGCCACGTTCAACGCCATCCATGCGCTGATGCCGCATTCCGCCAAGCTGGCGCTGTATCAGGTCCATGCCGTCACCGAGGGCACCGACGCGCAGGCGGAAGTCTCGGTGCGGCTGGAAGACGGCAAGAGCGGCCGTCTGGTGACCGGCAAGTCGTCCGATCCCGATACGCTGGTTGCGTCCGCCAAGGCCTATATCGTCGCACTCAACAAGATGACGGCGGAGAAGGCGCAGGGCTTCCACGCCCAGCATGTGAGCCTTTAAGCCGGCAGGCGCTGCGGCGCCTGTTTACAACTTGCCCGAGATGCCGCTGCCCGCTTGCTGGCAGCGGCATGCTTTGCCAGAAATGGTCATCAGTTCTCGGGGCGGAGTTTTTCCATGAAGACGTTTATCGGCTTGACGGCGATCGCGCTCGCGGTGGCCGGCTGTGCAACCGTGACGCGCGGCACGACCAACCAGATCCAGATCACATCCGAACCGGCGGGAGCCGAGGTCAGGACCTCGCTCAACCACACCTGCATCACCCCCTGTACGCTGACGGTGGATCGCAAGGCGGAATTCTCGGTGACCTATGCGCTG
>CALCZO010000020.1 GCA_937903315.1 uncultured Alphaproteobacteria bacterium | reverse complement strand
CCGGCCATCCGCTGCTCGTAGGAATCCTTGCCCGGCACATCGATCTCGAACCGGTGGTGGGCATGCTTGAGCGTCGAGACCGACAGCCCCTGCCCGGTCAAGAGCGGAATGACGCGTGTCAGCAGCGTTGTCTTGCCCGAACCGCTCCAGCCGGTAATCCCGATGATCCTCACGACGATGCGTCCCCGCGGTGCCGACAAAAAAGGGCACCTTCCCGGCGCCCTTTCTAGTCATGACTGCGTTTCAGGCCAAGCCTATTCGGCAGCAGCAACCTTGCCAGTCGGATGAACGACGGCGTTGCCGCGCTCCTTCAGCACATCCTCAACCCAGAGCGAATGATGTTCCTTGGCCCAGTTGAGATCAACCTCGCCGGACGTCATCGCTTCCTTGGCACCCTCCATGCCGACCGAGCCGATATAGATGTGGGCCAGGATGATTGCCACCATCACCATGGCGACAACGCCATGGATCATGCTCTGCCACTGGACCTCGGCGATGCCGCCGTCGACGGAATTGGGAAACAGCAGATGCAACCCGGAGATCGACATCAGCGCCCCGCCGATCACCACCGACCAGAAAATGCCCTTCTGCCCGGCATTGAACCGCTTTGCCGGCGGATGGTCACCCTTGTGCCACAAGCCACCGAACCGGGCGAGCCACTGGACATCGATGCCGGAGGGGATGTTGTCCTTGACCCAGATCAGCAGGGTCAGCACAACGCCGACCATGAAGGCAAAACCGACGTAGTTGTGAACCAGCTTGCCGAACACCGACAGCGCGGTGAAGGCTTCCGCTCCCAGAACGGGCAGCACCAGCGACCGTCCGAAGGTAATGTTCAGCCCGCTGATCGCCAGCAGGATGAAGCTGACGGCAGTGAGCCAGTGAACAAACCGGTCAAAGGCACCGAACCGCTCGATCACCTGACCGGAACGGCCCGAATCGATCATGATGCGCCCGCGCACGGCATAGAAGACCCCGAGCAGCACCAGCATACCGAGAATTGCGATGGCACCGACGCGCGGCAGGGTGTCGGTCTTGAAAACGCGCCATTCCTGACCTTCGGGTTGGATCAGGTTGCCGGACTTGCGGTCCGGGATCGTAACGCGTCCGGCAACGCTCTCGCCGCTCTTGAGCGCCTTGAGCAGATCCGCCTCTTTCAGCGATTGCTCGGTCGGTCGGACTGCGCCCTGCTGCGCCTGGGCGGCAGGGGCAACGATGAGCGCGCTGAAGGCCACGAACGCGGCCAGCACCAGGATGCGCATGGCGCGGATGAATTGAAGTACCAATGGTGCCTCCCCTTGTCTGTCACGGGTGCGCCGGGCGAAGCCGCCCGGCGGTGGGCAATCAGCGATCAGAGCGCGACGCTGTCCTTGTAGGCGACCTTCCAGCCCCACGCGCCGGAGCCGTAACCGCGCTTGGCGACCCGCTCCTTGTAGATTTCGGCAATGATGTCGCCATCACCCGCCAGCAGCGCCTTGGTCGAGCACATCTCGGCGCAGAGCGGCAACTTGCCTTCGGCCAGACGGTTGCGGCCATACTTGGAATATTCCGCTGCCGTCCGGTCGTCCTCAGGACCACCGGCGCAATAGGTGCACTTGTCCATCTTGCCGCGCGAACCGAAGTTGCCGACCTTGGGATACTGCGGTGCGCCGAACGGGCAGGCATAAAAGCAGTAGCCGCAGCCGATACACAGGTCCTTGGAATGCAGCACCACCCCGTCCGCCGTGGTGTAGAAGCAGTTGACCGGGCAGACGGCGGCGCAGGGCGCATCCGTACAATGCATGCAGGCCATCGACACCGACCGTTCGCCCGGCAGACCGTCATTCAGCGTGACGACGCGCCGGCGGTTGATGCCCCACGGCACTTCGTGCTCGTTCTTGCAGGCGGTGACGCAGGCGTTGCATTCGATGCAGCGATCCGAGTCACAGAGAAATTTCATGCGAGCCATGTCTGTTCTCCCCCTCAGGCTGCGCTGATCTGGCAAAGCGTCGCCTTGCCTTCATGCATACCGGTCACCGGATCATACCCGTAGGTGGTCACGCCGTTGACGCTTTCGCCGAGCACCACCGGATCGGCGCCCTGCGGATATTTCGACCGCTGGTCGACCCCCTGGAACCAACCGGCGAAGTGGAACGGCATGAAGGCCACGCCGCGCCCGACACGTTCGGTGACGAGCGCTTTCACGCGCGCCTTGGTGCCGCCGGCCGGGCCGTTGACCCACACCCACTGGCCATCCGAAATGCCGCGGGCCCGCGCGTCGACCGGATTGATCTCGACGAACATGTCCTGCTGCAACTCGGCCAGCCACGGGTTGGAGCGCGTTTCCTCGCCGCCACCTTCGTACTCGACCAGACGACCGGAGGTCAGGATGATCGGGAACTCCTTGGCAATGCCCTTCTCGACCGCCGCCTTCTGGATCGAAAGGCCGATATTCGGCACACGGAACTGCTTGCCATCGGGCCGGGTCGGATACTTGGCGACGAGTTCGGGCCGCGATGTATAGATCGGCTCACGGTGCACCGGGATCGGATCAGGCAGGTTCCACGCATTGGCGCGCGCCTTGCCGTTGCCGTAGGGGATGCACCCGTGTTCGAGCGCGACGCGGATGATGCCCGCCGACAGATCAATGGCCCAACCCACGGCGTCGGGGTTGTTGCCGCCGATCTTCATGATCGTCTCGATCTCGTTCGGACGCAGGTCGATGTCCCAGCCGAGCTTCTTGAGCACGCCATAGGTGAACTCGGGATAGCCGTCGGTGATCTCGGAGCCCTTGGAGTACGAGCCCTCCGACAGCATGTTGATCTTCTTCTTGCTGCCATCGGCCTGCGGCTCTTCATACACCACACCGAAGCGGGCACGGAACGTACCGCCACCGTCCTTGACGTGCAGGTGGGTATTGTAGAGCGTATGGGTGCCCGGGTGCTTGTGTTCGGGTGTGCCCCAGCACGGCCAGGGCAGACCGTAATACTCGCCCTTGGACGGGCCATCGGCCGCCTTCAGCGTGACGAGATCGAACGAGCCCTGATTGGCCATATGCTCCTTCAGCCGCTCCGGCGACTGGCCCGAATAGCCCGTGGACAGCCCGCCCCTGTTGATCTCGCGCAGGATATCTTCCGGCACCGGCTGGTTGTTGACGACCTTGATGTTCTTGAACATTGGCTCGCCAAAGCCGAGCTTCTGCGACAGGCGATAGATGATCTCGTAGTCGTTCTTCGATTCGAAGATCGGTTCGACCACCTTCTCGCCCCACTGGAGCGAGCGGTTGGAGGCGGTCCGCGAGCCATCCATCTCGAACGAGGTGCAGACCGGCAGCAGATAGGTGCCGTTCTTGCGGCCCGACAACACGGCAAACGTGGTCGGATGCGGATCGGCCACCACCAGCAGGTCGAGTTTCTCCAGCCCCTGCGCGGATTCGGTCATGCGCGGGATGGTGTTGCCGCCATGGCCCATGACGACCATCGCTTTCACATTGTCCTTCTGGTCAACCTGATCCTTGGGCAGCAGCACCGCATCGAACCAGCGGGTCGACGGGATGCCGGCGGCCTCCATCATCTTCTTGTCGACGAACCGACCGAGCAGGTAGTTGTAGTCGACCTCCCACACCCGGGCCCAGTGCTTCCACGCGCCTTCGGCAAGGCCGTAATAGAGCGGCAGCGTACCGATATCGAGGCCGAGATCGGTCGCGCCCTGCACGTTGGTGTGGCCGCGGAAGATGTTGGCACCGGTGCCGAACTGGCCGACGTTGCCGGTCGCCAGCAGCAGCGTGCAGTAGGCGCGCACGTTGGCGGTGCCGACCGTATGCTGCGTACCGCCCATGCACCAGATGAAGGTCGACGGACGCTGCTTGGCAAACGTCTCCGCCACGCGCTTGAGCTGCTCGCCGGGAATGCCAGTGACCTTCTCGACCTCCTCCGGCGTCCACTTCTCGACTTCCTTGCGGACGAGATCCATGCCGTACACGCGCTGGGCGATGAACTCCTTGTCCTCCCAGCCGTTCTGGAAGATGTGGTAGAGCATCCCCCAGATCACCGGAATATCGGTGCCGGAGCGGAAGCGGACGTACTCGGTCGCATGCGCCGCCGTGCGGGTGAAGCGCGGATCGAACACGAACATGTTGGCGCGCTGCTGCTCCTTGCCGGCAAGGATATGCTGCAACGAGACCGGATGAGCTTCCGCCGCGTTCGAGCCCATGAAGATCACGGTCTTGGCGTTGCGGATATCATTGTAGCTGTTGGTCTGCGCGCCATAACCCCAGGTGTTGGCAACGCCCGCCACCGTGGTCGAATGGCAGATGCGCGCCTGATGGTCGACCGAATTGGTGCCCCAGAACGCTGCGAACTTGCGGAACAGATACGCCGCCTCGTTGGTGAACTTGGCCGAGCCGAGCAGATAGACCGAATCGGGGCCGGATTTCTCGCGGATTTCCAGCATCTTCTTGGAAATCTCGTCGAGCGCCACGTCCCAGGAAATCTTCTGCCACTGGCCATCGACCAGCTTCATCGGCGACTTCAGCCGGCGCTCGCCCTTGACGAGTTCGCGGCTGGCCGCGCCCTTGGCGCAATGCGTGCCCCGGTTGATCGGGCTTTCCCAGCACGGCTCCTGACCGACCCAGACGCCGTTCTGCACTTCGGCGATCACCGAGCAGCCGACCGAGCAGTGGGTGCACATGTTCTTCTTGCGCACGATCGGGACGTTGGCCGCCACCGGTCCGGCCTCGGCCTTGCGGACACCGCCGAAGGTCAGGCTGCCGAGTGCGGCAAGTCCGCCCGCCGCCAGCCCCGACCGGGCGAGAAACGAACGCCGGTCGAGCGCGACCGCGCCCGCCGATGCGAAGACCGAAGCGCGGGCACCGCGCCGGGTCTGATCTGTCTTGCGCTTGATCAGCATGGAGCCGCTCCCCTCAGTAACGGTTGGTCCGGTAGTAGGTCTTGACGTGGTCCGTTTCTTTATAACGGGCCTTTTTCTTGTCGGCATCGCTTTCCGCCGCGCTGGCCGGCAGCACAGGGGCAACAACAGCCGCAACCGCAGCTGTCGCGGTGCCGACACCGCCACCAAGAATGGCGCGGCGGCTCGGCGCGGCTTCGGCCGGCCGGGTGTCAGGACGCTTGACGCTCATGGGTTCCCTCCCGATAACTGACGTGGCTTTCAGGCGCACGACTGTCTGTAGCGCCCTCAAGCGCGAAAGCTTCGCGCTCAAGAGCGATGAAAACGCGACCCAGCCGGCCAACCGCGCGATAGAACCGCGCCGCCTCGGCCACTTCAAGATCTGCGAAAAAACGTTCCGCCCAAGGGGCGAGATGGCGGCTGAAAAAGGCGCGTTCGAAGGTTTCCGGCGTCTCGAAGCGGCCCAGCGCCATGCCGGCCATCACTTCGCACAGGAAGCCGATGCCGTCTTCCGGCTCACCGACACCCTCGCCCCGCGCCAGTCCGAGAATACGCAGATCTTCACGCACCTTGACCAGCGGACGCTCATAGAGAAAACCGGTGCGATAATACGAAGCATACGGCACAAGTTCGCCGCGACCGACCCCGACGAACAGATCAAAATGCTCGCGGCTCACCGCCTGATCGTTGCATTGACCCGCCGCCCGCGCGAGCGCCGACAGCGCCTCGCCGACTACACCCTCGCCATCCGGCGCCAGCGCGGCAATCTCATCGAGCATCGCCTCATCGGGCACGCGCAGCAGCACATTGGCCAGCAGCAGGTACAACTGACCGCGTGCTGCCTCGACAGGATCGCGCTCGCTGTCGCAGTCAGACACCGGATAGAGATCGGGGCGCAGCCGCGACCGATCGACGGCCGTCAGAGTTTCGACGGCAAGAACCCGTTCGGCCGGAATGCGCGACCAGTTGGACACGGACGGTTGGGACAAGCCGAGGCCACGGGCCAGAGCGGAAATTCCGCCGACCGCCTTGATGGCCTCCTCAAGTCCCTGATCACGCATCCCTGGCGACATCCGCACCGCGGCTCTCTTCACGGAGCCGACTGTCATCGAGTCATAGTGGATGGCTATACCGCATCAGTCAAGAGTTAGACCAGTTCAAACCACGGCGGAAAATGCGGATGGTCAGGCGGGAGCGGCCCCGCCGTGCCGGCGGCGGCGCGGCGGCGTCAACGCCTTCTGCGCCGGTTCGACCTCACTGGCAGCGGCCCCGGAACCACCCTCGATCTCCGGCAGCGCCGCCAGCGCAGGGGTTGGGTCCGTCGTGCCGTCCTCGGCCTCGGCTTCCACCGCGTCAGCCGGCACCTGCGGCACCACCTGCGCCACTGCGCTGTCCTCTGGCACAGGCGGCGTCTTGAGGTGATATTCGGTCACATCGGCCACCATGCGGGCGACGTCGGTGCCGGTTTCGAGATCGCCGAAGCCCACCAGCGCGCCGGGTGTGTGGAAATCCCACTGATAATCCGCCGGACCGATGTAGTCCCGGATGGCGGGGTCGGCCTCCCATATCTGCCGCATGGCCGCATTGCGCAGGCCTTCAGGGATGCCTTTTTGCAGGAACGGGGCCAGCGTGCTGTCTGGCCCCAGCGATTCGAGCGGCGGCAGCGCGGCAAGATCGGGCGGCTCGCTCTCGGCCGCCGGCGGCGCTGGCGGTCCATCTTCCGTGATGACCGGCGGCGCTGTGACCGTCTCTTCGCGCACCGCGCGCTTGCGCCGCGACCAGCGCGTGAGAAACCCGTCCTCGCCGCTCATGTCGCACCCTCGCCATCGCGGTGCCGCTTGCGCTGGCGCTTGACGAAGGCGCGCTCGACATGATGCGTATCGACAAATTCGGCAATGGCTGCCGCATGCGCGGGATCCATCGGCAGTGCGGCGACGATCATGCCGACCGATTCGGTATAGCTTTCCGCCTCCATCGGGTCCGCCGTGACTCCGACGATCCGCAGCGGCCGGTCGCCATCGGTCTCGGACAGGGCCACGAAATAGCGCGGCGGCGGCGACATCAGATTGTCGCGGTACTGCGCCGTGTTGGTGACGGCGAGCACGACATCGGCAGAACCGATGTAATAGCGCTCGCAGCCCTCGGCCCGGTGCAGGCAGGTCCACTCCGCCGTCTCTGGCACATCGGGCAGCACCGCAACCGGTTCCCACAGATGATCGATCCACGGGTTGTCGATCGCCCGCCGCTCCGCCACCACGCCAACCTTGAGAATGACATCGCGCATCGCTCAGCCCATCGCCGCGGCCAGCGGCAGCCCCATCGCCAGATTTTGCGGTTTCAGCACCAGATCATGATCCGCTGTTTCCGCCGCCAGGGCAAATCCCTCCCGGCCACGGTAGCGCGCCTCGATCCGCGGATCATCGGGCAGGATGAACCGGTAGAGCGCGATCACGCGCTGGGCCAGCGCCTCGTCCAGCCCCTCGCCGGACCAGACGCGGTTGCCGATCCGGGCGGCCTCGGCATCGAAGGCGATGAACCACGCCGCGGCCACATCATCGAGACGCTCGACGGGCTGGAATGCGACCGTCACACCGGTCAGATGCGCAATCCACCGTGTCGCGACATGGCCGAGCGTGGCCCGGCCATGCGCCGCATCCGTGAGATTGAACACCATGTCGAAGGCATCCGAGCGCGCCCAGTACTGCTCGGCGCTGGCATCACTCAGCACGCTGAGTTCCGACACGGCCGCCCCGCCGAGCATCGCCATCAGCGGCGAATGGTGGCGGTCGTGCTCATGCCGGGCAATGATGTCCTTGTCGGCCAGCAGCAGCGCCGCCTCCTGCTGCGTCACCTTCTGCGGCCGGAACAGGCACTCGGCGGCCCTGAGGATATGGGGATCGTCGACCCCGTCGAACGCGTTGCGGGCAATCAGATGGGTCAGCTGCTGGATGAACAGCGGCGGCATCCAGCCCGCATCGCCCGAGAACAAGGCCAGGTACGCCTGTTCGAGACTGTGATGGGCGGTCAGGAAGTCGCGGAATTTCACGAACAGCGTGAAATTCTCGCGCGCATCGGCATCGTCGATGGCGGCAAGCACACCGGGCTCGACCGTCATCAACGGCGTCTGCAACAGCTCCGCATGCAGCCCCCGTTCAACCGGGCAGGCCTCCTCGGGCGGCATCAGTTCCGGCCGCGCCAGATAGGCCTTGAGGAACGAGGACGTGACGGCAATGCCACCGCCGTCGGTCCGGTCGGTCAGTTGATAGCCGCAGGAGACCCAGAAATCGCGCATCAGCCTCGCCCGCCCTTGCCCAGTGCCATCAGATCGACGCGCTCGTCCGGTTCATCCTCGATGCTTTCGAACGCAAAGGCGCGGTTGTGCAGGTCGTCGCCGCCCGGCAGCAACGTGCGGTAGGCCTCGCGGATCTCGCCATCACGCACCGACCGTTGCAGCGCGATCAGCGTGCCGACCGGCGGCTCGGCCAGCTGTCCGGCGTAGGCGATTTCCTCCTCCGCCGCCGCCCGCGCCGTCGCCATGTCCGGCGCGCCGTAGCGCTCGACCAGCCGCTGCGCCAGCAGCGCGACCGCTTGACGGCGCTCCTCCGCGCTGGCCTCGCTCACCACCGCCAGCGTCGACCAGCCAAGACTGTCGATACCCAGAAAACCGGAGCGGAAGGCCGCGCGTTCCTTGCCGACCAGCGCCTCGCAGGGCTGGTCCCAGAACACGAACGCGCCCGCCACCGCCCACTCCCCCGGTTCGGCCGCGCGCGGAAAGACAAAGCTGTCGGAGGCATCAAGCCGGATGGTGCGGATCAGTTTCACGACTTCGGTCCGCCGCTCGCCGGATCGTACCAGGACGCCGCCAGCAGCGGCGGCACAAGCGCGGTGCGCACGACGCCGCCGCCGTCCTTCGGATGCACCAGCAGATCGCCGTTGCCATCGATGCCGCGCACGCCGTCCGTCTCCGCCCGCGGCAGACGGGCGAGGTAGCGGTTGGCGACGCCGCGGAACCCCTCGGCCTGCCACTCGTCGATCTCGACCATCAGATGGCGGCAGAAGCGGGCGACGAACCCTTCCGGATCGATATCGCGGAAGCCCGATTCCTCAAGCGTGGTCAGCGCCGGATCGGCCACAAAGCCAAGGTCCTGAAGGCTTGCCGTGCGCACCATCAGCGCAAACACCAGCCATTCGGGCACATCGGTGTCCTCTGTCCCCTCCGGCCACGCCAGACGCGCCCCGCCAACCAGTCCTTCGTCGAAAACGATCCCGGCGGGATAGGCAAACCGGATCGTCCGCTCGGGCGGGCAATCGGCGGCGATGGTCTCGGCCAGCGCGTTCATCCCGGCCAGCACGACGCGGCGGGCCCCCGCCAGCGGCTCGTCCGGCTCGAACACCACAGCACATTCGATCAGATCGAACCGGCCCACATGGTAGATCGTGCCCGCACCGGCCTCGCCCGCCTCGGCGCACGCCCGCGCGAAGGCGTCCTCGCGCTCACGCAGGCGCACGGGGCTGAACAGGGGCGGAAAGGCTTCCCTCGAACGGTCCTGCCAACGCGGCATGAGCGTGTGTACTCCCTGGTTTTTTTTCTTCTAATTCAACTCTGACTC
>CALCZO010000019.1 GCA_937903315.1 uncultured Alphaproteobacteria bacterium | reverse complement strand
CTGCACATCTGGGCGCTGCATGTCGTCGGCCAGAACAACCCCGACGGCGTCGAGGTGAAGAACTACGCCAAGGACACCGTGCCGTTCACGCCCTATGCGACCGTCAAGGACGCGTTCGGCATGGTCTGCTTCATCGTGTTCTTCGGCTACTTCGTGTTCTTCATGCCGAACTACCTCGGGCATCCGGACAACTATATCCCGGCCAACCCGATGGTGACTCCGGCCCATATCGTGCCCGAGTGGTACTACCTGCCGTTCTACGCGATCCTGCGGTCGATTCCGGACAAGCTGACCGGTGTCATCGCGATGTTCGCGGCGATTGCGGTGCTGGCGTTCCTGCCCTGGCTCGACACGAGCCGTGTGCGGTCGCTGCGCTATCGCCCGACGGCCCGGATCTTCTTCTGGGTGTTCGTGGTCGTGTGCTTCCTGCTCGGCTATTGCGGCTCGCAGGCCACCGACAAGGCGGTGCTGACGCTCGGCGGCAAGACGATCCTCGACATCGCCGGCTTCGGTGCGATCCTCACCGGATACTACTTCATCTACTTCATCATCATCCTGCCGGTGCTCGGCCTGTTCGAAAAGACCAAGGCAGAGCCGGCCTCGATCGCCGATGCGGTTCTTCAGCGCCATCAGGGCGCGGGGGCTTCGGCGGGCGCGGCCCATGCGCCGGACAGGCACTGACAGAGACCGGACCAGCGGGGCCGGGGCGACACGCCCGGGCCCTTCCAAGACAATGACGGACGAAGGGACAGCCATGTTTCGTTCACTCACACCCCGCCGGTTTGCCGCTCTCGGGCTGGCAGCCTGCCTCGTGGCCGGCGCTGCGGCGACGGCCCATGCCGCTGGCGATGCGGTCAAGCCGCCGAAGCAGAGCTGGTCGTGGTCCGGCCCGTTCGGCACGTTTGACCGGGCGCAGCTTCAGCGTGGCTTCAAGGTGTACAAGGAGGTCTGTTCCTCGTGCCACTCGATGAACCTCGTCGCCATCCGGACGCTGGCGGACAAGGGCGGGCCGGAGTTCTCGCAGGCTCAGGTCAAGGAACTCGCCGCGACCTACACGGTCAAGGATGGTCCGAACGACAAGGGCGAGATGTTCGAGCGGCCCGGCCGCCCGGCAGACCGTTTCCCGGCGCCGTTCGCGAACGACGAGGCTGCCAAGGCCGCGATGAACGCGGTGCCGCCCGACCTGTCGCTGCTGGTCAAGGCGCGATCCTATGAGCGCGGTGTGATGCTCTCGCTGGTCGATCTCGTGACCCAGTATCAGGAGCATGGCGCTGACTACATGGCCGCGCTGCTGACGGGTTATGTCGACCCGCCCAAGGGCGTCACTGTCGAGGATGGCCTGAATTACAACACCTATTTCCCCGGCAACAAGCTGGCGATGGCCAAGCCGCTGAACGACGGTCAGGTGGATTATTCCGATGGGTCTCCGGCGACCGTTGAGCAGTACGCCAAGGATGTCACGGCATTCCTGATGTGGGCGGCCGAGCCGAAGCTCGAGGAGCGCAAGCGAATTGGCGCTTTTTTCATGATCCTGATGATCCTGCTGGCCGGCTTCACCTATTTCTCAAAGAAGAAAGTCTGGTCCGACGTCCAGCATTGATCGGATCGTCGGTCCATCGAAAAGCCGCCGGTTTTCCGGCGGCTTTTTTGTTGGCCGTCGGATTTTTGGGGAGGGCTGAGTCCGACCGGCCACCGTTGGCGCGCGCACCATTGTCCGAGCCCCCTGACTTTGCGTCATGGCAAGCAGACGGTATGGCCTGCTCAGGAAAGTCGCAGCCAAAAGCGCCAGAAATCCCGAAATACGAGAATATGCTGTGATAAAACGATCAATTCACGTCATCGCACCGTCGAGTATCGTCGCGACTTGCGGAAATGCCAACTGCATGGAAGGTTAACAGGCGTTAACGAATGGGCTACAGGGAGCCAGACAATGCAGATTTCCAATCAGTTGCAGCGCGGTGCTGTTGAGCATGCGCACGTGGATTTCGAGAAGATGTATGATGTTGCAAAGCATCTTCACGAGAATCCTGACGTGCGCGACGAATTCGCGAAAGATCCGGAAGCGTATGTTTTCCGCTTCAACGGTCTGAAGGTTCAGGATGGCCACCATCTGCATGTGGCTGACGAGAACAACAACCTGTTCCCGCCGGAAGAGTACGGTGTGTTCGGCGCCGAAGAGCGGACCGCCTGGGGCCGTTCGGAAATCCGCGTCGGCTACAAGACCACGTCGCTCGTCGACTGCTGCTGAGGCGGGCGGAACGCCAGCGCGTTCCCGATCCTCGTGCAGATGATTGCATTTCCCCAGTGGCGGTCCCGGACAAAGATCGGGGCCGCCACAAGTTTTCCGAACACGGCCGAGCCATCCTTCATTTCCCGCCGGTAGGTCGTGGTCAGGATCGGCAGGATGTTGCGGGCCGCTTCGAGCGTCTGCGCCCGGGACATGATGCGGCGATTGCGGCAGTTGAGATCGGTCCAGACCACATCATTGGGCCGCGGCGGCAACGAGTATTCCGGATGGTGGACCGGCACATAGGCGTTGCGGTCGATCGCCAGCACAAACCACGG
>CALCZO010000018.1 GCA_937903315.1 uncultured Alphaproteobacteria bacterium | reverse complement strand
GGATGAAGAAGTTGTAGCCCAGCACCACGAACCACGGCGACAGGTCGCCGGCCAGCCGGGCGCGCGACGTGCGCTGCACGACGTAGAGCGAGGTCGCCACCAGCACGTTGCCGCCGAAGGCGAAAATCACCGCCGAGGTGTGCAGCGGCCGCAGGCGCCCGAAGTTCGTCCAGGGCAGATCGAGGTTCACAGCCGGGAAGGCCAGCTGCCAGGCGGCGATGTCGCCGATCAGGAACCCTGCAACGCCCCAGACCACGGAGGCGATGGCCGCGAACTTGACCGGTCCGAGATTGTAGTTCGGCAGACCGTTGATTTCCTGCGCAACCGGCGCCGCGTCGCGGGCCATGTAGCGCTTGAAGATGGCAATGGTCGATACGGCACCGCCGAGAACGAACAGCCACGCATGGAATGCGAAAGCCGGTTCGGTCGTCTTCGAAGCGACGAACAACCAATAGAAAGCGAGAAGCACCATGACGCCGCCCAAGGCGGCCTCATTGGCCCTCAGAGATTTTGTGACTGGCGCGGTTTGGGCCATCGTGTCCCCCGTTCAATGAGAGGTGGTCACAGGCGGCCGGGCGGTCGCGTGATTCACCAAGTTGGCTTGTGACTCCGGCAAGGCATGAGGGTCGTTGACCTAAATCAAGCGGACTGGAGCTTCGCGAAATCAGTCATTTGCCGGACAAGGCCGATAGCGCAAGGGCCCGCAGCGGAGCCGCGCGGCGCGCGGGCTGGCCAAACGCGTCAGACGCGGGCTGCCATCAGGACAGATTCGTCGACAAAGCCGCGATTTTCGAGAATTTCGAGCAATCTATGCCCCTTTTCCCGATGGGTCGGCGCTTCAACGGTCATATGGTCGCACCCCTGCGCATGTGCAGCACGCACCAGCGAGTCGAGCATATGGCTCGTCATTTTCGATGACAGTGCGTCCGATAGTATAAGACCGGAAACGATCAAGCGCCTGACGTTGTTCGCCTTCGTCTCGACCCGGCTGCGGAAAAGCCCATGAATATAGCCGCGACGATCGAAAATGCCGCCGAGCCGGCCCGGACTGGCACCGGCCGCCCATTTCTTGAATTCGGCAAAGCTCATGTCGGGCGTGCCCAGCAACATCAGGGCGTAGGCCATTCGAAGCTCTTCTGCGCCTATCGGCTTTGCTTCGAAAGCAGCCTCCATCACGGTCATCTCCACATGCGCGGGCATGATCCCGCATCCGACAGTTGTCATGGCGCGACAAAGCAATCATTGACCTGCATCAACGCTGGATTAAAAAGGTCGGCAGAGACACTCTGGGGAGGCTGATGCCCGATGGGCACTGTAACTGCACTCCACCGCGCGCCGCCTTGTTTGGACGCCGGTCAGCACGTCGATTGCGCCCATTGCAGGACCCGGTTCCTGAGTGTCTGCAGCGCGCTGGACGACGACGAATTGCACGAACTGTCGCAGATCATCGACCCGCGCTGCGTCAGCGCCCGCTCGACCCTGTTCAGCCAGGGGGAAGAGGCTGGCGCCGTCTTCAACGTGACCGAGGGCATGGCGCGGCTCTACAAGTTGCTGCCGGACGGGCGGCGGCAGATCATCGGTTTTGCCCTGCCGGGCGATTTTCTCGGCCTCAGTCTGTCAGACCAGTTCAGCTTTTCCGCCGACGCGGTCAACGACATGCGGATCTGCCGCATTCCGCGCAGCAAGTTTTCCGTGCTGCTCGACGAAAAACCGCATCTGATGAAGCGGCTGCACGAGATGGCGGCCAATGAACTGATGCTGGCGCAGGATCAGCTTGTCGTTCTCGGCCGCCGCAGCGCCGAGGAGCGCCTTGCGGTGTTCCTGCTCGGCCTGCGCAAGCGGTTCACGGCGATCCACCACATTTCGCCGACAATCCCGTTGCCGATGAGCCGGCAGGACATCGCCGACTATCTGGGGCTGACGATCGAGACGGTCAGCCGGACATTCTCGAAGTTTTTCAAGGAACGGACGCTGCTCAACGTTCCCGATGGTGTCCGCATCCTCGACCTTCCCCGCCTCAACGTCCTCGCCCAGCGATAGTTCTTGCCTTGTGCCGGAACGCTGCGCCACACTGGCCGGCGTAGGATCAGCAGGCATGGGGAGCCGGGAGTGCTGGGTTTCTTCCTCAAGCGGTTCGGTCTGGCGCTGCTGGTTGCCTTCACAGTGTCGATCATCGCCTTCGTGCTGTTGCGCGTGTCGGGCGACATCGCCATCGCGATCGCCGGGGAAGGCGCGCAGCAGGCCGATATCGAGGCTGTCCGCCGCATTCACGGGCTGGATCGCCCGCTGGCGGTCCAGTACCTTGCCTGGCTGGGCAGCGCCCTGTCCGGCAACTTCGGGGATTCGCTGTATTTCAAGACCCCGGTTGCGGCGCTGGTGTTCGACAAGTTGCCCGTCACCCTGCTGCTAGGATTGACGGCGCTGACCTTCGCGCTCGTCATCGCGCTCATCTTCGGCACGCTGGCCGCCGCCTTTCCCAACACCTGGATCGACCGCCTGTCGCTCAGCATCGCCGTCGTCGGACAGGTGATGCCGAATTTCTTCTTCGCGCTGCTCCTGATCATGCTGTTCTCGATCAGCCTGCGCTGGCTGCCGGTGTCGGGCAGCGGCACATGGCAGCATCTGGTGATGCCGACCATCGCGCTCGGCTATTATGTCGCGCCGGCCTTCATGCGTCTCATCCGGGCCAGCATGATCGAGGTGCTTGCATCGGACTATATCCGCACCGCGCGCGCCAAGGGGCTGCCGCGGTGGATGGTGATCGGCAAGCATGCGCTGCGCAATGCGCTCGTGCCGGTCGTCGCGCTTGCCGCCGTCCAGCTTGGCTTCCTGCTCGGCGGCTCGGTGGTGATCGAGACGATCTTCGCCATCGACGGTCTCGGCTATCTCGCCTACCGCTCGATCACCCAGAAGGATTTTCCAGTCATCCAGGTCATCGTCCTGATGCTGTCGGTGATCTACGTCGTGCTGACCCTGCTGTCCGACCTGATCAACGCCTGGCTCGATCCCCGCATCCGGGTCGCCTGAGATGACAGGCAGTCCCGGCCCCGACCCTGCACTGACCGAACGCCAGCGACTGCTGCGCCGCATCCGCAGCAATCCGAGCTTCCTGATCGGCTTCGGCCTGCTGGCTCTCATCGTGGCGGTCGCCATCCTTGCCCCATTGCTGGCCCCGCATGATCCCTATGCGCAGGATCTGATGGCCCGCAACCGGCCGCCATTCTGGTATGCCAAAGGCGATTGGGAGCATCCGCTCGGCACGGACCAGCTCGGCCGCGACTATCTCTCCCGGCTCATCTACGGCGCGCGGATTTCCCTGCTGATCGGCGCCAGCGTGATCGTCATTTCGGGCCTGATCGGCACGACAATGGGGTTGGCGGCGGGCTATTTCGGCGGCTGGGTCGATCTGGTCGTCACGTTTCTTGTCACGACGCGGCTGTCGTTGCCGGTCATTCTGGTCGCGCTTGCGGTGGTCGCCTTCATCGGCGGATCGCTGACCGTGGTCATTCTGGTGCTCGGGCTGCTGAAGTGGGATCGCTTTGCGGTCGTCATGCGGTCGACGACCCAGCAGGTCCGCAGCCTTGACTATATCGCCGCCGCCGAGGCGGCCGGTGCCTCGACCGCCCGGATCATCGTGTCGGAAGTGCTGCCCAATGTCCTGCCGCATCTGATCGTCGTCGCCACGCTGGAAGCCGCCAGCGCCATCCTGCTGGAAGCGGCCCTGTCGTTCCTTGGGCTTGGCGTTCAGCCACCGTTGCCATCCTGGGGACTGATGATCTCCGAGGCCAAGAACTACATGTTCTTCTCGTTCTGGCTGATCGCCATTCCCGGCACGGCACTCGCCATCCTGATCTTCGCCATCAATCTGGCCGGGGACGGATTGCGCGACATCAACGCGACGTCGGAGCGCTGACCATGGCGAACCCGTTGCTTGAGGTCGAGAACCTCTCGGTCGATCTGCCGACGATGGCGGGGCCCGTCCATGCCGTCCGTAACGTGTCGCTGACGATCGAGGCAGGGGAAACACTGTGCCTTGTCGGCGAATCGGGCTGTGGCAAGTCGATGACGGCGCTGGCCCTGATGAACCTGCTGCCGCGCGGCGCCCGGCGCAGCGCCGGGCGTCTGGCCTTCGAGGCGCGCGATCTGACCACCCTGACCGAGCAGCAGATGAACGGGCTGCGCGGCGAGCGCATCGCCATGATCTTTCAGGAGCCGATGACCGCGCTCAACCCTGCCTATACCATCGGCGATCAGGTGACCGAGGGCTATCGGCTGCACCGGGGCGCCAGCGCGGCGCAAGCCCGGCACCGCGCGGTCGAACTGCTGCACCGGGTCGGCATCGCCAATGCCGAGGGCCGGCTCGGTCAGTATCCGCACCAGCTCTCGGGCGGGCTCAGGCAGCGGGTGATGATTGCCATGG
>CALCZO010000017.1 GCA_937903315.1 uncultured Alphaproteobacteria bacterium | reverse complement strand
TCCGGCCTATGAGACGCCCGAGGAACTCGACCGCAAGCGCCGCCGCCAGCAGGCGCGTGGCCTGCCGCCGGTCTACGACCGCGCCTCGCTGGCGCTGACGACGGACGAGCGCGCGGCGCTCGAAGCGCGCGGACGCCGGCCGCACTGGCGTTTCCGCCTCTCCGGCACCACCGCCGGATGGGATGACAGCGTGCGCGGCCCCTCGCACATCGAAACCGCTTCGCTGTCCGATCCGGTTCTGGTGCGCGAGGATGGCACGGTGCTCTACACCTTCGCCTCCGTTGTCGATGACATCGACATGGCCGTGACCGATGTGATCCGCGGCGAGGATCATGTCACCAACACGGCGGTGCAGATGGAACTGTTCCGCGCGCTCGGGGCCGAACCGCCGCGTTTTGCCCATCACAACCTCATCGCTTCGGCGACCGGTGAGGAAATGTCCAAACGCACCGGCGCGCTGTCGCTGCGCAGTTTTCGTGCCGCCGGTGCCGAACCGCTGGCGGTGGCGGCGGTGGCGGTGTTGACCGGCACCAGCGAGCCGGTTCAGGTGGTCGCCAGCCTCGATGAACTGGCCGGCCGGATCGATTTTTCAAAGCTGTCGCGGGCACTGACCCGGTTTGACCCGGCCGAGATCGCGCATCTGACCACCCGGATGCTGCACGGCAAGCCGTTTGCAGCGGTCGCGGACCGGCTGGCGGCGGCCGGTATCGCCGGGCCGAAGGCGGAGGCGTTCTGGCTTGCCGTCCGTGCCAATCTCGAAACGCTCGATGAGGCGCCGGGCTGGTGGCATGTCGTCAACGGGCCGATCGCGCCGCATGTCCGGCCTGATCCCGCGCTGATCGAGGCGGCGCGCGCGTTGCTGCCGCCCGCGCCATGGGACGAGACGACCTGGGGCGCGTGGACGAAGGCGGTCGGCGCCGCGACCGGCACCAGGGGCCGCGCGCTGTTCCTGCCGCTCAGGCTGGCGTTGACGGGGGGCGAGCACGGCCCGGAACTGAAGGCGCTGTTGCCGCTGATCGGCTATGACGAGGCGCTGGCCCGGCTTACCTGATGCTGATCGAGGCCGTTGGCTCCGGGTCGATCTTGACGAACCGGTTGGTGGTCTTCCACGTCTGTTCCTGCGCCGGCCTGGCTTTGGCCGCGGCAAGTTTCGCTTTCGCCGGTTTGGCCGCGGCCTTCTTGGTCACGACGGGCGCTGCGGACGCCTCGGCGACCACCGGTTCCGTCGGGCGCGACAGTTCGATCGAGCGCTGCGGGGTGACGAAGATGTCGTTGGCGCCGCGCTTGACCAGCGTGTCGGCCTGCGCCAGCACTTCGCCCCAGGTCTGCTCCTGTGCCTTGCATGAGCAGCTCGCGTCGCGCTCCTTGCGATAGCGGAATGCGGCGGGCAGGGCGGTGTAGCGATGGCCGGTCTGGGTGGCGGCCTGATGCAGTTCCCCGCCGCGCGGCATGAAATAGACTTCGGTCGATGCCGCCGGGCACGCCAGCTGGCAGGCTTCGGCATAGCGGTCGTTGCTGTGCGCGCCTTCGTAGTTCACCGGGAAGAAGAAGCCGTCGCAGGTGCGCACACACACCGCCTGGCTGCCGCCGCCGCGGAAGGCCGGCAGGCGAACCGACGCCTTGCGCTCCGGCACCGGGGCGGCGACGGGTGCGGGCGTAATGGCCGCCTGTTGCTGCGGCCCAGCAGGATCAACGGCAGACGCTGTGGCGTCGCCCGTCGCGCGGTTGTCTCCGGGCGCGGCATCGACCGCAGCGGTTGATGGCGTCGAGGGGGCGGCTGTTGGCTTGGGCCGTGCGCGCGACTGGGCGCTGCGCTGGACCGGAGGCCTGTCTTTGGTCCGGGCCGGGGCCGTCGCGACCGCCTTGCCCGGCACCGGCGGCGGTGCGGTGAGCGACAGCGGTTCGGACTGCGCCGCCGGGCGCGAGCGGATGCCGAGCATTTCCTTGAGGAAACTGACCGGCGCGGTCTCGCCCTGCGCCTGTGCCGGGCTTGCCCCGATGAGCACACCGAGGACGATCGCAAGACTGCCTGCCAACCGTGTCATGAAACCCGCCGAACTGATCGCAATGCCCCCGCATCGAGCGATCAGTTCAACGGCTGAGACGTAAAGGAAGCGCCAAGCCCGCGCGATCGGCCCGCGCCAGCGGCAGATAGATGCGAGACAGGGTTAACCGATTGTGATGCTACTGGGCCAGCGTCGGCGCGACGTTGCGGATCGACCTGCGCTCGCCCGTTTCTGCGGCGGCAGCCTCGCCGGCGACGCGCGCGCCGTCCACCGTGACATCAGCCATCACGTTCGGCGCCGGCTCACTGGCCTTGCCCCTGGATCCGGCAGCGCCCCGCAGGCCGCTCGCGAGCTTGGGTCGCGCCATTTCGTTCGACCGTTCCTTGGTCACGGTGATGTCATTGCGGCCATCGCGGACGATCCGCTCGGCCTCGCGCAAGGCCATCGCCCAGCTGGCCTCCTTGGGCTTGCAGACGCAGGCCGGATCGTAGGACTGGCGGTAGCGGAACGCGTTGGGCATGGCGGTGTAAGCCTTGCCGTTCGCGCTGCGCGCGGTGTCGAGATCGCCACCCGCCTGCATCCAGTACAATTCCACCTCGGATGATGGGCACGAGGCCTGACAGATTTCCTCGAACGCGCCGCGCGCGCCCTGATAATTCACAGGAAAGAAATACCCGTCGCAGGTGCGGACACAGACCGCAAGCGGGCCACCCCGTGCGCCCTTTTTTTCCTCCAGCAGGGAGGGATCGATCGGCGGCAGGGCGTTGTCCGGCATCGTTTCGGTCGCGTAATTGGGCCTCGAATCGCCGACCCCGAACAGCGTCTCGAAAAAACCGCGCGGGCGCTGCGGCGCGGCGGCAACCTCACGCGGCGGAGCGCCACGACAGCCATTGTTGGCGAGCGCCTGCATCAGTTGCGCCCGCCGCTGCGGGTTGCCGGCGCTGGCCTGCCGCGAGGCGCCGTCATATTGTGCGATGGTGGCCTGCAATTGCCCGGCCTGTGCGCGCAACCCGGCGCACGCTGCCGGCGGCTGCGGCCCGAACAGCACGAAACCCTGATTGCAGCCGAGAGAGGCCATCGTGCCCTGCACGCGGGCGAGGCGCTGGCGGGCAGACGCCGCCTGCTGCGCATACTGGCCGCCGGCCCGTGCGCCGCCGCCCGACAGCGAGGCGAGTTCAGCCTCGATCTGGCGACAGATCGGCGATTGCGCGCCTGCCTCGCCGCCGGCCAGCACGGCAACAGCGAAAACCGGCGCAAAGCCGATGCGTCGGGCAAGAAGGGACAGCAATCCGGACGTCACGCTCACCAAATCATCTCCCTTGGGGAGCCCACCCGAGACATTAACAAAGCATCAGCGAACGTGGTTAGTGAACCATTAACGGCGATTTGCAAAGCCCCTACAGGTTGTTTTGTGACGTCGGGAACCGGCCGCACAGTGCGCGACCGGCCGGAAAGCCCGATCAGCCGCGCAGGGCGCGGATGATGTAGCTGTCGTAGGAATATTCGCCGACCTGCCACCAGGCATAGTTTTCCTTGCGGAAGGCGACCATCGAGTCATAGCCCTTCTTGAACAGCGGGTTCTTGGCGCTGGCTTCAGCGTAGAATTCGTTGGCTGCCTTGTAGGCGGCGTCGACCGTCTCCTGCGGGAAGGCGCGCAGCTTGATGCCCGAGGCGATCAGCCGCGACAGCGCCTGCGAATTGACCGCATCATACTTGGCGAGCATCCAGTTGTTCGCCGCCTCGCAGGCATTGCGCACGATCGCCTGATAGTGCGGCGGCAGCGAGGACCATTTGGCATCGTTGAGGCAGAGGTGGAGCATCGCCCCGCCTTCCCACCAGCCGGGATAGTAGTAATACGGTGCGACCTTGCCCAGACCGAGCTTTTCGTCGTCATAGGGGCCGACGAACTCCGCCGCGTCGATGGTGCCGCGCTCCAGCGCCGGATAGACATCGCCCGGCGCGATCTGCTGCGGCACGACGCCGAGCTTGGCCAGAACCTGGCCGCCAAGCCCGCCGATGCGGAACTTCAGCCCCTTGAGGTCGGCGACCGAATTGATCTCCTTGCGGAACCAGCCGCCCATCTGGGTGCCGGAATTGCCGCACGGGATCGAATAGACGCCGAATTTCTTCATCGATTCGTTGACGATCGCCTCGCCGCCGCCGAAGTGCCACCACGAGTGCTGGAGGCGCGCATTGAGACCGAACGGCACGCCCGTTCCCAGTCCCAGCGTCATGTCCTTGCCGACATAGAAATAGGTCGGTGTATGGGCCATCTCGACCGCGCCGTTGGCGACCGAATCGAGCGCCTGAAGGCCGGGAATGATCTCGCCGGCGGCGAAGGTCTGGATCTGGAACTTGCCATCCGTCGCCTCACGCACATAGCGGGCGAACGTTTCGGCGGTGCCATAGATCGTGTCCAGCGACTTGGGGAAGCTGGACGTCAGGCGCCAGCGGATGTCCGGCGATGACTGGGCGAGAGCCGGTGCTGCGACGATGGACGCGGCGGCACCCGCTGTCCCTGCCTTGAGAAAATCCCTGCGCTTCATGACGACACACTCCACCAATGGCATCCGGCTTCCCCGGGCGCGTGGCTGCCCGTTGCCGCGCCCTGTTCTTAGCTGATGATCACGACGCGGCCAATCGTCCTTGCGTCGGCTCTTACAAATTGCCGCATGGCGGGCCATATTGCGGGCAGTTAAAAGAGGATTTGCCCATGCGACGTTCGACACTCTGCTCTGCCGTGCTGATGGCCGCTGCTCTGGCAGCCCCGGCCTTCGCACAGGAACCGGAGCTGATCTTCAAGAAATCGACCGTTTTCAAACTGTTGACGCCGGACGACAAGCTGGCGACCTACGCCATCGATGACCCGGAGGTGGAGGGCGTTGCCTGCCACTTCACGGTGCCGGAACGGGGCGGAATCGCCGGTTCGCTCGGGCTGGCCGAGGAGGTTTCCGATGTCTCGCTGGCGTGCCGGCAGATCGGGCCGATCCGGTTCAAGTCGAAGATGGAGCAGGGCGCGGTCGCCTATCGCCAGTCGCGCTCGCTGTTCTTCAAGCGGATGCAGGTGGTGCGCGGCTGTGATGCCAAGCGCAACGTGCTGGTCTATCTTGTCTATTCCGACAAGCTGATCGACGGCAGCCCGAAGAATTCGACGTCGACGGTACCGATCATGCCGTGGGGCACATCGGGCGAGCCGCCCAAATGCTCTGAATTCATCAAATGATCCGGACGCCACAGGCCGGCTTCCGCCAGCAGAGAGGGAAATGACCATGTATGTCGATGGATTTGTCGCCGCCGTTCCGACGGCCAACAAGGATGCCTATCGCGACCATGCCGCCAGGGCCTGGCCGGTCTTCAAGGATCATGGCGCGACCCGGATGGTCGAATGCTGGGGCGACGAGGTGCCGGAGGGCAAGGTGACCTCGTTTCCCATGGCGGTGCAGTGCAAGAGCGACGAGACGGTGGTGTTTTCCTGGGTGATCTGGCCCGACAAGGCGGCGCGCGAACGCGGCTGGGCGGCGATCATGGAGGACGAGCGGATGAACCCGGCCAACAACCCGATGCCGTTTGACGGCAAGCGGATGATCTACGGCGGCTTCATGCCGATTCTGGACGTGGAGTGATCCGGCCTGCTTACTGGGTGCAGGAAATGACGAAGGATTCGATCAGCGACGCCTTGCGCACGCCGGTCGAATGGGTCACATCGCCCTGCTCGACCGGCCGATAGGCGACGGAGCGGGCAAATCCCTTTGATTCGCACCAGGCATCGGCGACGATCCGGCCGCAGGCCGTCTCCTTCGACAGGCAGTCGGACGTGCCGTAGCCGTCGTCGTTGAGGACGACGAAGTCCTTCTGCTTGGGTTCGGACTGGCTGGAGCGCGCCGAAAAGACAGCAATGGTGCTGAGCGCGGCGGCAAGAGCAAGGACGGACAGACGAAGCATGCGGCAGTTCCTGACAAGGCCCCGGAGGAGGCGGTCCCGATTCTGTGACGGTGCTCTTGGATGGTAAACAAATGGCTAAATCGGGGCAGCTTTGTTTTGCTCGAAATGGTTTTATCAAGCGGTGTTGCAATGCAACATTCGTTGCGGACTGGCAAGTCCTCTTGACGAGCAGCAGTGGAAAAGCGCAGAGAGAAGGCATGACGCGCATGTTCTGCACCATTTGCGGGATTATTTGCGGCTAGCCCTTCAGCGCTGGCCGACGCCGTCTCATTTCCAGATACAAAACGGGAGAGGGACCACCGGCTGGCGCGGGCGGCGGAAGTTTGACGTTTGCACGAGGATGCCATGACCGAGGCGACCACAGGACTGAAGCTGTACAACACGCTGACGCGGAAAAAGGCGGCGTTCGCGCCGATCGATCCGGCCAACGTCCGCATGTATGCCTGCGGCCCGACCGTCTATGATTTTGCCCATATCGGCAATGCGCGTCCGGTCATCGTCTTCGATGTGCTGTTCCGCCTGCTGCGCCATCTCTACGGCGCCGATCACGTGACCTATGTCCGCAACATCACGGACGTCGACGACAAGATCAACAGGCGCGCCTTCGAGCGCTGGACGAAAACCCGCAGCCTCAACGAGGAAATCCGCGAGCTGACGCGGGTGACGGCGGACCAGTTCCACAAGGACATCGCCGCGCTCGGCGTGCTGCCGCCGACGCATGAGCCGCGCGCCACCGAGTTTGTCTGCGATGGCGCCAAGCCGCTCGACATGGTGCGGGTCATCGCAGGACTGATCGACAAGGGGCACGCCTATGCGGCGGAGGGCCATGTGCTGTTCCACGTTCCCTCGATGCCGGCCTATGGCCGCCTGTCGCGCCGCTCGATGGACGACATGATCGCCGGCGCGCGGGTCGAGGTGGCGCCCTACAAGAAGGACCCGACCGACTTCGTGCTGTGGAAGCCGTCCGACCGCGACACCGAGCCGGGCTGGGACTCGCCATGGGGCTATGGCCGGCCGGGCTGGCACATCGAGTGCTCGGCGATGGCGGGCGCGTTGCTCGGTGAGGTGTTTGACATCCATGCCGGCGGGCTGGACCTGATCTTCCCGCACCACGAGAACGAGATTGCCCAGACCTGCTGCTTCACCGGCAGGGAGGTGATGGCCAACGTCTGGCTGCACAACGGCTTTCTTCAGGTCGAGGGCCAGAAGATGTCGAAGAGCCTCGGCAATTTCGTAACAATCCGGCAATTGTTCGAGGGTTGGCAGAATTTTAATTGGACCGGCGATGTTGTTCGCTTGGCGATGCTATCTGCTCACTATCGCCAGCCGATTGACTGGACGAGAAGTAGATTGTTGGAAGCTCAGGTCGCATTGGCACGTTGGCATGATGCTGCCATAGATATGCACCCATCTGACATCGCGGCTCAAGGCGCGTCGCTTGCCGATTTCGGAGCAGATTCTAATTCACAGGTTTTGCAAGAAATTCTGAGCGACGATCTTAATACACCTAGGGCAATCGCGCATCTACATGCACTTTCCGCCAATGCTGAAAGGAATCTTGATGCTGGCCGATCAGCGATCCAATTGCACTATGATTGTGAACTGCTCGGTTTAGACCTAAGGCGCTATAGAGCCGACTGGGCAGAAGCTATTCGTGGAAGAACGCCTGAAACCTCAGACATTGATGAAAAAAGGGTCGAAGCCCTCATCGCCGCCCGCCTTGCCGCCCGCGCGGCCAAGAACTGGGCG
>CALCZO010000016.1 GCA_937903315.1 uncultured Alphaproteobacteria bacterium | reverse complement strand
CGCAGAGGTTGGAATGGGCGCCGTAGCTCAGCCCGACCGAGGCGGAGGCCCGGCTGACTTCTTCCACCGCGATCACATGTTCGAGATAGCCCAGCCCCGTGCCGCCGTACTCCTCTTCCACCGTGATGCCATGCAGCCCGAGGTCGCCCATCTTGGGCCACAGATCGCGCGGAAACTGATTGTCGCGGTCGATCTCGGCGGCGCGCGGCGCAATCTCGGCTTGCGAGAAATCGCGCACCGTCTCGCGGATTGCGTCGGCGGTCTCGCCAAGGTCGAAATTGAACGGGCGGATGGCGTTGGACAGCATGGTCGTTTCCGTCGGTTTGTTCTGGAGGACAGCGATGGTGCGACGCTAGCAGCCACCGCGCCTGCGGCCAAGCCACCCCTTCGGCGGATGGCGCTTTGGCCGCAGGCTCAGCGCGCGCCGTCGAGCCGCGCCTTGACCTCCGGCGCCGTGGGATAATGCGTCGTGATCATCAGCACCCGCCACACCACCAGCGCCACCGCCAGATGCCAGATGAAATGACTGCCGAGCGCAAACCGGTTGCACAGCGGCATGTCCAGCGCCTTGGCGGCCAGCCCGAGCGCAAAGATGATGCCGACCACGACAAGACCATAGCCGGCCCTCAGGCGCGGGAAATGCAGCGCATCGGACCGAGCCGCCGCCATCCCGGTCAGCCCCTTGTCCGCATTCATGCCCAGCCGGGCCTTGATGACGAGGCCGCCGGCCATCAGATACAGCGCCGCAAGCAGCGTCATGAATGCGCCGCCGCTGATCTGCGCCGGCGGCACCAGAACCACGAATGCCGCCTGGATCGCCACGATCAGCGCCACGATCAGCACCGTTCCGACCCGCCCGATCAGATACATGCGCCGCAGGATGACCATGAAGCAGGCCAGCAGGAACAGGATCAGCGGCACGTCCTCGTAGACGGCAACCGCATCGCTCGCGACCGCATGATAGGCCAGCGCACCGGCTCCCACCGCCAGTGCCAGAACAGCCAGCACAAACTGGACCGGCTCCCGATGCCAGCTTCTGATCCACACAAACAGCGCATGCAGCGCCATAAGCACGATCAACCCGGCACTGATCAGGTTCACGGGCTCGCTTCCGGTGCTGAACCGCTCGCACATCGGGGCAAGTTTTCCGAACAATAAATCCACCAGGTCGCCCCGAATCGCTGTGTTTTGAATACTGTAGTCTTCGGACTGTGGTGCTGGCAAAACTGCAAGCCGGCGGCAAGGGAGTGGACAGTGCTCAAGATCGCGACATGGAACGTCAATTCCGTCCGCCAGCGCATCGGCAATCTTGCCGGCTGGCTGCGTTCGGCCAGCCCGGACATCGTCTGTTTGCAGGAAATCAAATGTATCGACGAGGCGTTCCCGGCCGGCGAGATCGAGGCGCTCGGCTACAATGTCGCCACGCACGGGCAGAAAACCTTCAACGGTGTGGCGATCCTGTCACGGCTGCCGTTCGACGAGGTGACGCGCGGCCTCCCCGGAGACGACAGCGACGGGCAGGCCCGCTACATCGAGGCGGTGGTGTCGGTCGCGGGCGGCGCGTTGCGCGTCGCTTCGATCTACCTGCCCAACGGCAATCCGCTCGGCACCGAGAAATTTCCCTACAAACTCCGCTGGATGGAGCGGCTGAACCGCCACGCCGCCGCCCTGCGGGCCTTCGAGGAACCGTTGGTGCTGGCCGGCGACTACAACGTCATCCCCGAGCCGGAGGATGCGAAGGAGCCGGACCTCTGGCGTGGCGATGCCTTGTTCCAGCCCGAGAGCCGGGGCGCGTTCCGGGCGCTGAAGAACCTCGGCTTCACCGATGCCCTGCGCGCCACCACCGATGCACCCGGCCTCTACACCTTCTGGGACTATCAGGCCGGCGCATTCCAGAAGAACAACGGCATCCGCATCGACCATCTGCTGCTCTCGCCCGAGGCGGCCGATCGCCTGACCGCCGCCGGCATTGACCGCGACGAGCGGGCCCAGGACAAGCCGTCCGATCACGTTCCGGTCTGGATCGAGCTTGCGCTCGATCCGCCGGCGCGCTGACCCCGCACGGGGCTGGCGCATGACCGGACAGCGACGCCATCGGGCCTGGCAGGGCGCGCTGCTGCCCGCGCTGGCTGCCGGTGTTGCGCTGGCGCTGGTCACGCTCATGGCCCCGGCGCCCTTGCGCGATCTCGGCAATCTGGTGTTCGACGGCTACCAGCGCGTCGCCCCCCGCCCGGCTGATCCTGCCCGTCCGGTGCGCGTCGTCGCCATTGATGACGAGAGCCTCGCCCGCATCGGCCAGTGGCCATGGCCGCGCGAAACGCTGGCCCGCCTTGTCGAGGCGATCGGTGCCGACGGCCCCCGCGCCATCGGGCTGGACATCCTGCTGTCCGAACCCGAGCGCGCTGGCCCGGCAGGGGACGCGGCTCTGGCCGCCGCCCTTGCCCGCACCGCTGTGGCCGGCGGCATCGTGCTGGCCGACACGCCCGCCGCGCCGCCGGTCCGCGCCGGGTTTGCCACCGCCGGCGATGATCCGCTTCAGCATCTGCCACGGTTTGCCGGGGCGATTGCGCCAATGCCGGCGCTGATGCCCGGCTTCAGCGGTCTTGGCGCGCTCAACTGGCTGCCGGAGTCCGATCTCGTCGCCCGCCGCGTCCCGGCCCTGCTCGCCGCCGGCAACCGGCTGGTCCCGGGGCTGGCGGTCGAAACGCTGCGGCTGGCAACCGGTTCGGGCACCATCCTCGTCCGTTCGGCCAATGCCTCGGGCGAAACCGGCTTTGGCACCTCGACCGGCCTTGTCAGCGTGAAAATCGGTCCGCATGTCGTCCCGACCGAGGCGGACGGCGCGATCCGCATCCGCTTCGGCCATCCCGCGCCCGGCCGGTCCATCTCCGCCTGGCGCGTGCTGTCGGGCGAGGCGAACGGCGCGTTTGCCGGCCGCATCGTGCTGGTCGGGGCCAGCGCCGCCGCCCTCGCCGATGTCCGCGCCACGCCGCTCGCCGCGGGCGTTCCCGGCGTCGAGGTCCATGCGGCGCTGATCGAGCATATGCTTGCCGACGCGCGGCTTGCCCGGCCCGATTGGGCGCGCGGGGCCGAGGCGCTCGCCACGCTGGCGGCTGCCG
>CALCZO010000015.1 GCA_937903315.1 uncultured Alphaproteobacteria bacterium | reverse complement strand
CCGTGCCGACGGTCGAGCGCGGGTTCTTCGAGGTCGTCTTCTGCTCGATGGAAATGGCCGGCGACAGCCCGTCGATCTGGTCGACATCGGGCTTCTGCATCATTTCCAGAAACTGCCGGGCATAGGCCGACAGGCTCTCGACATAGCGGCGCTGGCCCTCGGCATAGATCGTGTCGAACGCCAGCGACGACTTGCCCGAGCCCGACAGGCCGGTGAACACCACCAACTTGTCGCGCGGAATGACGAGATCGACGTTCTTCAGATTGTGCTCGCGCGCACCGCGAACGGAGATTACGCGGCCATCGACCGTTCCACCCGCCGCGCTGGCATGGTCGAACAGGGTGTCGAGGGCGGCAGGCGAAGCTTTGGTGGTCATCAGGGAGGCTCGAACGAAGGGGGCCGGCGCACCGATGCGGGATATCGGGTGCGAAACGCAAACGTCAACCTCGATACCGGGTCAGCGTCGTGCTGTCGAATGATCAAACCGCGCGGCGATGCGCAAGGGTGTCAGTTCAGGTTCAGCGATTTGGCGCGGAACGTGCCGTCGGCATTCTGGGTGAAGCTCTCGCTGATCTGCGGGTGGCGCAACGGCGTCTTCGATGTATCGGGCAACAGGTTCTGTTCCGAGACATAGGCGACGTATTCGGTCTCCTCGTTCTCGGCATAGAGATGATAGAACGGCTGATCCTTGCGCGGGCGCTTTTCGGCCGGAATGGCCAGCCACCATTCCTCGGTATTGGCGAAGACGGGGTCGATATCGAACACCACGCCCCGGAACGGGTAGATCCGGTGCTTCACGACCTGACCGATGCGATACTTTGCCTGCCGGAACGCCATTCCACTCAACTCCACCGAACACCTGCCGCGTCTGCGGGCAGCCCCTCCCGTTCCGGCCCGGCAAGTCTAGCACACTCTGCGGCGCGACAAAACCGGCCGCGTGCGGCAACGCAATTTCGGTGGACCGTGCGGCGCTGTGCTGCTACCCCGGCGCGGAATTGTTAGAGTTCGAAGGGTTCCGGCATCCTGCCGACCGCACCCATTGGCCCGCCCATGCTCAACGTCGTCAACCTCGCGCTGCCGTTCTTCGGCCTGATCCTGCTGGGGTTTTTCTGCGGCCGGCTGATGAAGCTGCCCGAAAGCGGGCTGGCGTGGATGAATTTCTATATCGTCTATGTCGCGCTGCCGCCGCTGTTCTTCAAACTGATCGCGGCGACGCCGTTCCATGAATTGCAGAACTGGTGGTTCGTCATCTGCACGACGCTGGCGACCTACCTCGCCTTCGTGCTGTCGCTCGGCATCGGCCTTGTCGTCTCGGGCGGCAACCTGCGTTCGGCGACCGCGCAGGCGGTGCTCGGCAGCTATTCCAACATCGGTTACATGGGGCCGGGTCTTACGCTCGCCGCCATCGGGCCGCAGGCCTCGGTGCCGACGGCGCTGATTTTCGTGTTCGACAACATCCTGCTGTTCTCACTGATCCCGTTCCTGATGGCGCTCGGCTCGTCCGGCAAGCTCGAGGTGTTCAAGACGATGCGGCTGGTGATCTGGCGGATCATCAGTCACCCGTTCAACATTGCCTCGTTTCTTGCTGTTCTTGCAGCCTATTTTCAGGTGACGCTGCCGGTCGCGGTCGACAAGGTGGTGACCTATCTGTTCAATTCCGCCGCGCCGGTCGCGCTGTTCGCGCTTGGTGTCACGGTCGCCTCGCGCAAGGTCAACCGTGTCGCGCCCGAAGTGCCGATCCATCTCGCCATCAAGCTGGTGCTGCACCCGGCCATCGTGCTGGTGCTGCTGTCGCTGGTCGGCGGCTTTTCGCGCGAGTGGGTCTATACGGCGGTGCTGATGGCCGCGCTGTCGCCGGCGCTCGGCGTGTTCGTGGTCGCCCGCCAATACGATGTCTATGTCGACGAGGCCTCGTCCGGCGTGCTGATCGGAACGCTGGCGTCCATCGTCACGGTGACGGCGCTGCTGTATTTCCTGACCACACAGTCACTGCCGTGGAGCCTGTTCGGGCGTTGATCCTCACGCCGCGAACGGCGATTGGCCCATGCCGGCGCGCATCAGCGCCCGGCGCAGCGGGCCGATATTTGCCGCCGCCGTCAGCCCGGCAAAGCGCAGCAGATCGACCGGCAGCAGGCCGGAGATCAGCGACCGGTTGAGCAGGTCGACGCCGTAGGTGCGCGAGACGGCATCGACAGTACGGCCCCGCGCGTAGGGTGCCAAAGCGGCATCGGTGCCGGGGTCGATACCCCGATCAAGCGCGGACCGGATGGTGGCGATCAGGTTTTCCGCATCGCGCAGGCCGAGATTCATGCCCTGTGCGCCGACAGGCGGGAAGGCATGCAGCGCCTCGCCCGCCAGCGCGACCCGCCGTGCGGCGGCTGTCCGCGCAATCAGCCCGCCCATCGGCACCGCGCCGATACCGCCGACGACGGTCAGGTCGCCGAGAAGCGACGAACTCATCCGCTGGCAGGCGAGCGCCACCTCCTGCGGCGAAAGGGCGGTCAGCCGCCGCGCTTCGGCGTGGGTCACCAGCCAGACGACCGAGGACGTGTAAGGGCCATAGGGCACATAGGTGAGCGGGCCGGCGCGGGTGTGGAACTCGGTCGAGATGTCCTCATGGTCCTTGGTGTGCGTGACATGGAAGGTCAGCGCGACCTGATCATAGGTCCAGCGTTGGACGGCGATCTCCGCCGCCGCGCGCAGCGGCGAGGTCTGCCCATCCGCTGCGACGGCAAGGCGGCAGGCGGCTTGCGTGCCGTCGCTCAGCGTGAGGTGCACCGCCTCGTCATTGATGGCGATGTCGGCGACGCGGGCGGTCGAGACCGTCGCGTTCGGCTCTTCGCGCAGGGCCGCGGTCATCGCCCGGACGATATCGGCGTTGGAAAAATTCAGCGCGAAATGGTCATGCCCGATTTCATGGGCGCGAAAGGTCACGGTGGGCGCACGCACCAGCCCGCCGGTGATGTCGATCAGCCGGATCGCGGCCAGCGGCCAGTTCCTGCCCGTCAGCCGGGCCAGCACGCCCAGCCGCTCCAGCGTGGCGATGGACGGCTGCATCAGCGCGGCGGTGCGGCCGTCGTCATGCACGGTCTCGGTCGCGCCGCACAGCAGCACCTGCGTGCCGGCCTGTGCCAGTCCGAGCGCGACGGCAAGACCGATGGCGCCGCCGCCGACGACGGCGACAGGACACGGGGCGGGCGGCACAGTGGGGCGGGGCATCGGCTTTTCTCCTGACCGGCGCTTGTATTTCATTCTAGCTGTGCCCAATTCTGTGGCCACCGCAAGGGGATGATTTGCCACATCGCGACGGGAGACGCGTGACAGATGCTTGAGATGATATTCAGCTGGGAAGCGCTTGCCGCGCTTGCAGCGCTGACGGCCATGGAGATCATCCTTGGCATCGACAACATTGTTTTCATTTCGGTCATTGTGTCCCGCCTGCCGCCGGAAGAGGGCGAAAAGGCCCGCAAACTGGGGCTGGCGCTGGCGCTGATCATGCGGATCATGCTGCTGTTTGCGCTCACCGCAATTCTCAAGCTGACGCAGCCGCTGTTCACGCTTCTGGGCATTGCGTTCTCATGGCGCGACGTCATCCTGTTCGTCGGCGGGCTGTTCCTTCTCGTCAAGGCGACGCATGAGATGCACCTTGAAATGGAGGGCGGCGAGCATCTCAACGGTGGCGGCGCCAAAGCCCGGACCTTCATGGGCGCGATGGTGCAGATCGCGGTCATCGATCTGGTGTTTTCGATCGACTCCATCGTCACAGCCATCGGCATGGCGAAAGAGCTGTGGGTGATGGTCACCGCCGTCATCCTGTCGATGCTGGTGATGTATGTCGCGGCCGGTCCGGTTTCCGCCTTCGTCCACAGGCATCCGACGGCCAAGATGCTGGCACTGGCCTTCCTCGTGCTGATCGGCGTCGCGCTGATCGCCGAAGGGCTGCATCAGGACATCGACAAGAATATCATCTATGCTGCGATGGCGTTCTCGGTCTTTGTCGAGATGATCAACCTCAGGGCGGCGAAAAACCGCGGCCGGCGGAATCCCGTGCCGCCGCCGGGTGGCGGCGACACGACGCCCGGCGCATGACGAGCCCCCGCGCGGCTTGACACCCGCGCGGGTCCGTCGCATGTCCCGAGCCTGAAAAAGCAGGGCTGTCATGCATCGTTATCGCTCCCACACCTGCGGCGGGCTTACCTCCGCCGACATCGGAACCGTCGCCCGCCTGTCGGGCTGGTGCCACCGCATCCGCGACCACGGCGGCGTGCTGTTCATCGATCTGCGCGACCATTACGGCATGACGCAGATCGTGGTGGACCCGGATTCGCCCGCGTTCAAACCGGCCGAAAAGGTGCGCTCGGAGTGGGTGATCCGGATCGACGGCAAGGTGCGCCAGCGCCCCGCCGGTACGGAAAACCCGAACATGCCGACCGGGCAGATCGAGGTCTATGTCACCGAGCTTGAAGTGCTCGGCCCGGCGGCCGAACTGCCGCTGCCGGTGTTCGGCGATCTTGAGTATCCGGAAGACACGCGGCTGACCTACCGCTTCCTCGACCTGCGGCGTGAAAAGCTGCACCGCAACATCATGACACGCGGGGCGATCATCGATTCGATGCGCCGGCGGATGAAGGCGACCGGCTTCTTCGAATTCCAGACGCCGATCCTGACCGCCTCCAGCCCCGAGGGCGCGCGCGACTTCCTCGTGCCGAGCCGCATTCATCCCG
>CALCZO010000014.1 GCA_937903315.1 uncultured Alphaproteobacteria bacterium | reverse complement strand
GGGCGAGATCCGGCGGCGCGGTCTGGCGCAGGAAGTCATCGAGCGGAAGGCCGGCGGCAGCGCAATCGGTCATGGCGTTTCCCCACTGTTGCCGCGCCTTGCAGGAGGCGGCGGGCGTGCAGTGGGGGCACCTAAGAGCAGTTGTGAAAAAAGAGATACTGAATTAAATTTGGATTTCATTCAATTAATTTGAATGCATGGAGAGTGCCGAGGATGCGCCGGCTGTCCCTTCGCCAAATCGAAACGCTGCAGGCAATCGCCCGCGAAGGTACGCTTGTGGCGGCCGCCCACAGCCTCAACATGACCCCTGCCGCGCTGACGGCGCGGCTCAAGAGCCTGGAGGAATCGCTGCAGTTGCCGCTGTTTGACCGCACGCCCGCGGGACTCCGGCTCAACATGGCCGGCGAGGCGGCACGCGACTCCGCCCTGCGGATCGAGAGTGCGGTGCGCGATTTCCGCGAGCGGATGGAACTGATCCGCAGCGGACAGGCCGGCCGGCTGTCGGTGGCTGCCGTCTCGACGGCAAAGTACTTCGCTCCGCGTCTGATTGCCGCATTCGCCCACCGCCATCCGGGCGTCGACCTCAGGTTCCTGATCGGCAACCGCGACGAGACGATGGCCAGCCTGAAGGCGATGGACGCAGAGATCGCGCTGACCGGCCGGCCGCCGGCCGATCTTCCGGCGGCACGAACAGCGATCGGGCCGCATCCCTATGTCATCATTGCGCCGCCGTTCCACCGGCTGGCCGGGGTGCGGCAGATCGCCAAGGAGGCGCTGGCCGGCGAATCCTTCCTCTACCGCGAGGAAGGATCGGGAACGCGTGCAATGTTCGACTATTTCATCGGCGACATTGCCATCCAGCGGGCGCAGATCGGCATCGAGCTGGGATCGAACGAGACGATCAAACAGGCGGTGATGGCAGGACTGGGCATTGCGCTGATCTCCTCGCATACGATCGCGGCCGAGGTGGTCGACCGGCGCATCATCTGCCTCGACGTTGTTGGCCTGCCGATCATCCGGCAATGGTTCGTCGTCCACCGGACGGATCGCGACCTGTCGCCGGTGGCGCGGGCGTTCCGCGATTTCGTCGCCGATCGCGGACCGCATTTCCTGCCCCGGCTGGTGACCGGCCGGGAGGCCGGCGGGCTGCCCACGGTGCTGCCGCCGGAGGAATAGAGCCGGTCACACCCGCTTTGGCTCGAAGCGGCACCACTGGCGGACGGGACAGCGCGGGCATTCGGGCCTGAGCGCCTTGCAGATGTAGCGCCCGTGCAGGATCAGCCAGTGATGACAATGCAGGCGGTAGGCGTCGGGCACGACCCGCTCAAGCCCGGCCTCGACCGCCTCCGGTGTCTTGCCCAGGGCCAGCGGCAGCCGGTTGGAGACGCGGAACAGATGGGTGTCGACCGCGATGGTCGGCTGACCGAAGGCGATGTTGAGCACGACATTGGCGGTCTTGCGTCCGACGCCGGGCAGGGTCACCAGCGCCTCGCGGGTCTCGGGCACAGCGCCGCCGTAGGTCTCGATCAGCCGCTGCGACAGCGCGATGACGTTTTTCGCCTTGGTCCGGTAGAGGCCAATGGTGCGGATCAGCTCGCGCACCCGCTCCTCGCCGAGGGCCAGCATCCGCTCGGGTGTATCGGCCAGCCGGAACAGTTCAGCCGTCGCCTTGTTGACGCCGACGTCCGTCGCCTGTGCGGACAGCACTACGGCAACCAGCAGGGTGAAGGCATTGACGTAGTGCAGCTCCCCTTTCGGCTCGGGATCGGCAGCGGCAAAGGCCGCAAACACCGCTTCAACCTCATCCGGCCCCAGCGGTCGCAGTGCTTTGGCAGGGCGGGCTGACCTTTGACGCGACGCGGCTTTTGCCATAGCGTTCGATTATCCTGTGTGGGATCGGAGGGGACTCCATGCAAGGGATATCCAATAGCGCGGGCCGCATGACCGCGCCAGACGAGACGCCGGTGTTTGCCGCGACGTTGCACCCGCATCGGTCGCTGGGGCCGCGGGGAACGCGGCTGCTGATCGGGCTTTTCGGTGTTGCCTCGCTCATTGCCGCCATCCCGTTCATGCTGATGGGAGCCTGGCCCGTCGGTGGGTTTTTCGGTCTCGATATTGCGCTGCTGGTGATCTGTTTCCGACTCAACAATGCGCGTGCGCGCGAGCACGAGGAAGTGTTGCTGAGCCGGCTCGAATTGCTGGTGCGCAAGGTTTCCTGGCGCGGCCGGCTTGACGAGCGGCGCTTCAACCCCTTCTGGGTGCGCCTGAAAACCGAGGAAGATCCCGACTACGGGATGATGCGGCTGGCGGTGACCCAGCGCCGGGAGGAGGTCGAACTCGGCACCTTCCTGACGCCGCACGAACGGGCCGATTTCGCCCGGGCTTTCGGTGCGGCTCTGGCCAAGGTCCGGCACTGAGCGCTCAGGCCGGCTCCATGCCATGACGGCGGATGATGCCGGCGGATGCCTGTGACGCAAGGAATGCCAGCACGGCGGACGCGCGGGCCTTGTCCTGCGCGGCGGCGGCCATCGCGCCGGTGAAGACGGTCACGAGCTGCACGGCGTCAGGCAAGGGCGTGATGATGTCGATTCCGGGCTGGCCAATGAGTTCGCTGACCTGCTGGATGCCGAAATCGGCCTGTCCCTCGGCGATGATCCGGGCAACCGGCACGCCCGGCGGCGCCTGGATGGCGCGGGCCGCCATGGCCTCCGCGATGCCCCACGCCTGCCACAGGGCCTTGAGATGGTCGCCGCTGGGACCGGTGGAATAGCAGACGGCACGGGCGGCGAGCATTGCGGCCTTCACCGCCTCGACGCCCGACAGGTCGGGGCGGTGCGTGCCGGCGGGAATGGCGACCGCGATGGCCGAGCGGGCGACCGGTGTCACGGTCCCGGAATCGACAATTCCTTCCGCAGCCAGCCGGTCGATTGCGCCGGCTGCCAGCAGAACAAGATCAGCCGGCCTGCCATCGCGGACATAGGCGGCGGCATCGACCCCGCCCATCGCGTGGAGTTCGACGGCAATGCCGGTTGCCGCGCGGCAGGCCGTGAGCGTCTCGGCAAGAATGGAGCGGGTCGCCATCGACGACACCAGCACAAGGGGAGCGCCCAACGCCGTGCTCAATCGATGTATCTCAGGCCCGCCTTGGCCAGCGCATCCCGCATCTTGTAGAGGTCGAGACCGATGACGCCGCGTGCCAGTTTCTCGCGCTTGTCCCCTTCGTTGGCCTCGCGCGCCGCAGCCGCCTCCGCCACCCTGGCAACCGATGAGCGCGGAACGACGACCACACCATCATCGTCGGCAACAACCGCATCGCCCGGATGGACCAGCGCCCCGGCGCAGACGACCGGAATATTGACCGAGCCGAGCGTCGCCTTGACGGTACCCTTGGCCGATACGTTCTTCGACCAGACGGGAAAGCCCATCTCCGTCAGCGTTCTCACGTCGCGCACACCGGCATCGATGACCAGCGCCCGCGCCCCACGCGCCTTGAACGAGGTCGCCAGCAGGTCGCCGAAATAGCCGTCCGTGCAGTCTGCGGTGATGGCCGCGACGACAATGTCGCCGGGCTGGATCTGCTCGGCAACGACATGCATCATCCAGTTGTCGCCGGGATGCAGCAGGACTGTCACCGCGGTTCCCGAGACCTGCGCGCCGGGATAGATCGGGCGCATATACGGCTGCATCAGGCCAATGCGCCCCATCGCCTCGTGCACAGTTGCCGATCCGAAGGCGGCGAGCCGGTCGGTTGCAGCCCGGTCGGCGCGCTGGATGGTCCGGTAAACGACGCCCAGTTCGGTCATGTCAAAGGCCTCTTGCTTTCAATCTGGCATCAAGATGCGGAAACACCCGCCGCGCGTTGCCCTCGAACACGGCGTGACGCTCGGCTTCGGTCAGGTTCGGTGTCGCCACGATATACCGTTTCGTATCGTCGTAGAAATGGCCGGTTTCAGGATCGATCCCGCGCACCGCGCCGATCATCTCGGAGGCGAACAGGATGTTGTCGACCGGTATGACCTTGGTCAGCAGGTCGATGCCGGGCTGATGGTAGACGCAGGTGTCGAAAAACACATTGTTCAGGACATGTTCCTTCAGCAGTGGCTTCTTCATCTCCTGTGCCAGCCCCCGGAAGCGGCCGAAGTGATACGGCACTGCGCCGCCGCCATGCGGAATGATGAACTTCAGCGTCGGAAAATCCCGGAACAGGTCACCCTGCACGAACTGCATGAACGCCGTGGTGTCGGCGTTGAGATAGTGCGCGCCGGTGGTGTGGAAACAGGCGTTGCAGGAGGTTGAGACATGGACCATCGCCGGGATGTCATGCTCCACCATCTTCTCGTAGATCGGATACCAGTGCCGGTCGGTCAGGGGGGGCGCGGTCCAGTGCCCGCCCGATGGATCGGGATTGAGGTTGATGCCGACAAATCCATAGTCGCGGATGCAGCGTTCAAGCTCGGGAATGCAGGTTTTCGGGTCGACGCCGGGGCTCTGGGGCAACATCGCGACGCCGATGAAATGATCCGGAAACAGCGTCGCCACCCGGTGACACAGTTCATTGCAGAGGCCGGCCCATGTCGATGAGATCGCAAAATCGCCGATGTGATGGGCCATGAACGAGGCGCGCGGCGAAAAGATTGTGATGTCCGATCCGCGCTCCTTCATCAGCCGCAGCTGGTTGGCCTCGATGCTGGCGCGCAGGTCGTCGTCGGAAATGCGGAGGTCCGAGACCTTCGGCATCTGCGAGGGGTCCGAAATCCCGGCGATCTGGCGGTTTCGCCACGCCTCCAGCGCCGGCGGGGCGGTGGTGTAATGGCCGTGGCAATCAATGATCAGCGGCTTGCGGCTCATGTTTCCCGTCCTGTGAAATGCCGGGTTGTCATTTTGGCTGCACCGGCGGTGTGCCGTGGGTGTGGAAACTCTCGATCGTCCTGAGGCCCCAGGCCTGGCCCTTCTTACGGTCCGCCTCGGTCCAGATCACCGGCTCCCAGTCAGGTGCCAGAATCAGCCGGGCGCCGGCATTGGCGAGTTCCACCCGGTTGCCCGCCGGCTCCCAGACATAGAGGAAAAACGTGCCCTGCACCGCATGCTTGTGCGGTCCTGTCTCGATATGGACGCCGTTTTCGAGAAAGATATCGGCGGCGCGCAGGATGTCCTCGCGCTGGTCGGTGGCGTAGGTGACATGGTGCAGACGGCCGGAGCCGCCGCCGTGTTCCTCGGTGCAGGCGAGATCATAGGTCTTGTTGTTGACGGTGAACCAACAGCCGCCGAGACGGCCGTTGTCGAGCCGGATGATCTCGGTGACCCTGCTTCCAAGACAGGTTTCCATGAACCGGCGGAATTCGGTCACATCGGCGCTGAGCAGGTTGAGATGATCGATCCGGCGGGGGCAGGCCCCGGTTGCATGGAACCGGCTGGCATTGTTCTTGAGCGCCGGGCGATCCTTGTCCGAAGGGGCGTATTTCACCGTATCCCAGTAGATCTCGAACACGTGGCCGAACGGATCTTCGAAGCGGAAGGCACGGCCATGGCCGAGATCGCCCGGCGTCCAGCCATGCACGGTGTAGCCGCTGGCCTCGATCGCCCGGACCCGCCGCTCCAGCGCCTCGGGCGAGGCGGCGCGATAGCCGATATGGCCAACACCGGTCGTGTGGTGGCGCGTCAGCTTCAGCGAATGAAACTCGTAATCGTCCCACGCCCTCAGATAGGCCGACGTGGCATCCTCGCCCGACAGCGTCAACCCGAAGACGCGGGTGAAAAAGTCGAGGCTTTCGTCGTACCGGTCGGTGAACATCTCGACATGGGCGAGATGAGCAACGTCATGGCTTGGCATGGCTTCCTCCGGTTCAGGCTTCAGAACGTGCAGCCTAAGGGCCGCGCCTGCTGTGTTCAAATTGTTAGTTTTCGCCAATTGATAATTTTCCTGCATATATATCCCGTCATCAAGGGAGGCTGGCCATGCGGATCGACTTTCTCGGGATCGAAGCGTTTCTGGGCATCGCCGAGCGCGGCAGTTTTCATGGCGCGGCGGAACGGCTCAACCTGTCGCAGGCTGCGCTCAGCCACCGGATGCGCCGCCTCGAGGATGACCTGGGCGTCAAGCTGTTCACCCGGACGACACGCCATGTCGCGCTTACACCCGCCGGACTCGCGCTGCTGCCGAAGGTGCGGGCGATGATGGACGGGCTGACCGGGGCCTATGAAGGGTTGCGCGAACAGGGGCGCGCGCGCCAGATGCGCGTCACGATCGGCTGCCTGCCGACGATCGCGACCTATTACATGCCGCCGATCCTCAAGGAATTCACCCAGCAGTTTCCGGACATGTCGGTGTATATCCGCGACAACTCCGTCGCCCAGATCGCCGCCATGGTCGATGCCGGCGAAGCCGAGTTCGGAATCACCATCGTCTCTGCCCAACGCTGGGATCTCGAGACGCGTCCGTTGATGCGCGAGCCCTATGTCCTGCTGTGCCCGGCGGACCACCCGCTTGCCGCGCGCCGACAGGTCAGCTGGAGCGATTTCGAGGGCATTCCCCTGATCCGCATCAGCACGCAGGCCGCCAACCGGGCGATCATCGACGACGCTCTCGGCCCGCGGCGGGATTTCATGCGCTGGCTCTATGAAGTCCAGCATGTCTCGACCGCAGCCAGCATGGTGGCCTCGGGCATCGCCCTGACGGTCGTGCCCCGCCTTGCGATCTCGGCGACTGCCACACAGGGGCTGGCCGCCGTCCCGATCACCAATCCATCCGTCGCGCGTACGGTCGGGGTTGTGACCAAACGAGGCAACCCGCTGTCACCGGCGGGAGAAGCGCTTCATGCGCTTGTCACCAAGCGGCTCAAGGCGGAAAGCCGGGGCGACGCGGCAGAGTAGTCCGCCATGTCGGAACGCCCCGATGACCGCGCTGCGATCGTGGCCGTATGCCGCTAGTCGACGATGCGGACCGCGCCCCGGGCCGCGCTGGTGGTCAGAGCGGCATAGGCCTTCAGCGCCGTGGTCACCTTGCGCTTGCGCGGGGCCGCCGGCTTCCAGCCGTCCTTGCCTTTCGCCTCCATCGCGGCACGGCGACGCGCCAGTTCCGCATCGGGGACGACAAGTTCGATCCGGCGGGCAGGAATATCGATCTCGATCCGGTCGCCATCCTCGACCAGCCCGATCAGCCCGCCCTCCGCCGCCTCGGGCGAGACATGGCCGATCGACAGGCCGGACGAGCCGCCCGAAAAGCGTCCGTCGGTAACCAGCGCGCAGGCCTTGCCGAGGCCCTTCGACTTCAGATAGCTCGTCGGATAGAGCATCTCCTGCATTCCCGGCCCGCCGCGCGGCCCTTCATAGCGGACCAGCACCACATCACCGGCCTTGACCTTGCCGTTGAGAATGCCGTCGACGGCGGCGTCCTGGCTCTCGAAAATGCGGGCGGGGCCGGCAAAAACGAGAATCGAGTCATCGACGCCCGCCGTCTTGACGATGCAGCCGTCGAGCGCGAGATTGCCGGTCAGAACGGCCAGACCGCCATCCTTGGAATAGGCATTGGCCACCTGCCGGATCACGCCTCCGGCACGGTCGGCGTCAAGATCGTCATAGCGCCGGTCCTGACTGAACGCAGTCTGCGACGGCACGCCGCCGGGGGCTGCCCGGTAGAAGGTGCGCACGCTGTCCGAGTTGGTGCGCTTGATATCCCAGCGATCGAGCGCTTCGCCGAGCGAGGCGGCATGGACGGTCGGCAGACCGGTTTTCAGCAGTCCCGCCCGGTCGAGTTCACCAAGAATCGCCATGATGCCGCCGGCCCGGTGCACGTCCTCCATGTGGACGTTGGCGACCGACGGCGCCACCTTGCACAGGACGGGAACCTTGCGCGACAGCCGGTCGATATCGGTCATGGTGAAGTCGACCTCGCCCTCATGGGCAGCGGCCAGCAGGTGCAGCACGGTATTGGTCGAGCCGCCCATCGAGATATCGAGCGTCATCGCATTCTCGAAGGCTGCGACCGTGCAGATCGAGCGCGGCAGCACGCTGGCATCGTCCTGCTCGTAGTGCCGGCGGGCAAGATCGACGATCAGGTGTCCGGCCTCGACGAACAGGCGCTTGCGGTCGGCATGGGTGGCCAGCACGGAGCCGTTGCCGGGCAGGGCCAGACCGAGCGCCTCGACGAGGCAGTTCATCGAATTGGCGGTGAACATGCCCGAACATGACCCGCAGGTCGGGCAGGCGGAGCGCTCGTAGGCCTCGACGGCAGCGTCCGAGACCTTGGAATCGGCGGCCGCGATCATCGCATCGATCAGGTCGACCTTCTTGGTCACCCCCTCGGCAACGAACTTGCCCGCTTCCATCGGCCCGCCGGAGACGAACACCGTCGGGATGTTGAGCCGCAGCGCCGCCATCAGCATGCCGGGGGTGATCTTGTCGCAGTTGGAGATGCAGACCATCGCGTCAGCACAATGGGCATTGACCATGTACTCGACCGAATCGGCGATGATCTCGCGCGACGGCAGCGAATAGAGCATCCCGTCATGGCCCATGGCGATGCCGTCATCGACCGCGATGGTGTTGAATTCCTTGGCGACGCCGCCGGCCTGCTCGATCTCGCGGGCGACCAACTGGCCGAGGTCCTTCAGGTGCACGTGGCCCGGCACGAACTGGGTGAAGGAATTGACCACCGCGATGATCGGCTTGCCGAAATCGCCGTCCTTCATGCCGGTGGCGCGCCA
>CALCZO010000013.1 GCA_937903315.1 uncultured Alphaproteobacteria bacterium | reverse complement strand
ACGCGGGACGCGCCGACGCCGACGAACATCTCGACGAAATCCGAGCCAGAAATGGTGAAGAACGGCACATTCGCCTCGCCCGCGACGGCGCGCGCGGTCAGCGTCTTGCCGGTTCCGGGCGGGCCGACCAGCAGCACGCCGCGCGGAATGCGTCCGCCCAGACGCTGGAATTTCTGCGGATCGCGCAAAAACTCGACGATTTCCTGCAGGTCTTCCTTGGCCTCGTCGATGCCGGCAACGTCATCGAAAGTGACACGACCGTGCGCCTCGGTCAGCAGCTTGGCCTTCGACTTGCCAAAGCCCATCGCCCGTCCGGCACCGTTCTGCATCTGGCGCGACATGAAAATCCACGCGCCCAGAAACACGATCAGCGGCAGCCAGTTGAACAGCAGCGCATAATACCACGGCGTATCGGTGTTCGGCGGCACGACATTGAATTCGATCTTCTTCTCGTGCAGGCGCTCGACCAGCTTGGGATCAAACGGGGCACGGGTCTGGAACGGACGACCGTCCGACGTCAGCCCGGAAATCTCGTCACGCGAGATCGTCACGCGCTGGATCTTGCCGGCGTCTAGGTCATCCAGGAAGCGGCTGTACGGCATATCGCTGCCCGGCGGCCGTGTGCCTTGGCCCTGCAGCACGGTGAACAGGGCGAACACCAGCAGCAGGATGACGATCCAGATACCGAAATTACGGAAATTCGAATTCATACCAGTGTCCACCTGTCCAGGGATGCGACTGTCGACCGTTCGACAGGGCGACCGGCAGTTTTTTCTAAAATAGGGACGCGACCGCCGCTTGCCAAGCAGAACCCTTGGTCGCAATGACGCAAGGCTAACAATTCAGCTGCTGCCCCGGCGCGGTGGGGCCGGCGTGACCGTCAGAAGCCCCCGTCGGACCCGCAACACGACCGTGCCGAGCGTACCGCTGAAGGGTGCACCGGCCCGCACCTCGGTCGAAAAACGATCCGCCAGCGCCTCCAGCCGCTGCAGCCGCAGCGGTTGCCAGTCCTGGCGCGCCTCCTGCACCTCGTCGATCAGCGACCGGAGCACGAGCAGGACAATATCCTCCGCCTCCCGGCACAGCGCGGCCGCGTCATAGGTGCGGCGCCCCCTGACCATGACGGTCACATCGCGGCGCACCGCATCGGCCTGCTGCTCCAGCGCGCGCTGCGTGCGCTGCATCCGCCGGGCGAAGCGGGCGAGCCGCTCGGCGGTCAGCCCCTCGCGGGCGAGCAGCGGCAACAGCACGCGCAGACGCGCCCGGTCATAACGCGGATCGGCATTGGCCGGATCGGTGACATATGGCCAGCCCCGCCCGGCGCAGGTGGCGACAAGCCGCGACTTGGACACGCCAAGCAGCGGCCGCAGCACGGTCAGCCCGCGAAACGTCCGCTCTGCGAGGATGCCCTGCAACCCGGCAGGGCCTGAGCCGCGAATCAGCCGCATCAGCACTGTTTCGGCCTGATCGTCGAGCGTATGCGCCGTCAGCACGGCACTGGCACCGATATCGGCCACCAGTGTGTGCAGCAGTCGGTACCGCGCGGCGCGCGCGTCTTCCTGAAGATGACTGTCACGCGCCCGGTCGGCCCAGACCAGGCACCGGTGATCGATCCCGAGCGATCCGGCGAAGCGGCCGACGCCAGCCGCCTCGTCGCTGGATCCCGGCCGCAGCCGGTGATCGACCGTCGCGACAACCGGCACGGGCAGAGCTGTTTCGCGCATCGCTTCGGCATACAGCCCGAGCATGGCGGTCGAATCCGGGCCGCCCGACACAGCGAGGACGACCGGGCGATCACTGCGGCCGATCAGCAACGGCGCAAACAGCGCCGTCGCCTCGGCTGTCGTCAACGGCGTCGTGCTGCCTAGGCCGCGCACTGCGCCCGCTTCTTTTCGCGCTCGACCGCCTGACGGATGCCCGGCGCGGCATTGGGGTATTTCTTGACCACCTCGCCGTAGGTGCCGCACGCCTCCGCCATCGCGCCCAGCCCGCGCAGGGCCATGCCAAGCTTGAGCATCGATTCGGCCGCACGCGGTGCCTTGGCATGGTCGGTCGTCACGGTCAGGTAATGCTCGGCCGCCTCGCGGTAGCGGTTGCGGCGGAAAAAGCTCTCGCCGATGTTGAACACCGCATCGGCCTTCAGCCGATCCTTGGGGTAGCGCCGGACAAAATCGCGGAACGCCATTTCCGCCGCCTCGTGCTCGCCGCGGTCCAGCAGCGCCTTGGCAATGGCAAAATCGCCCTTCGGCGTCCCGGCAGCCGCCGGATCGGCAGCGACACCGCCAGCCGGGACCCCCGGTTGCAGCGACGCCGGCTCACCGGGACCGGCAGGCAGGGCACCGCCCGGCGTAAGCGGACGCGGAGCGGTCGGCGCAGCACCGATCTGGCGCGGCGCGCCCGGAGCAGCCGGGTTGGCATCCGGATCGAAGGCATCGGACCGGCGCTGCGGCTGGGCCGGCGCGGAAGAGGCCGGGCGACCGCCCGATTCCTTGAAGCGGAAATCAACGTCGCTCTGGAACCGCTTGAGCTGGTCATCAAGCCGGCGGACCTGATGGCCAAGCTGCTCGACCTGCCCGTTGAGGCGACGGTTCTCTGCCTCCAGCCGGTCGAGACGGAGCAACAGTTCCGCCGCATCCTGCGCGGCAGCCGGCGCTGCCATACCGGCCAGCGCGATCCAGCCTGCGACAGCACCAAAACGGACAAGGCGCATCATCATGATCACTCCGGGCCATCTCCTGTTGCCATCATAGCCGGATCATTCTGACTGGACCATGATGGTTGTGCGGCACGACTGCGCCGCTTCAGGACCCCGCGCCGCTGAGCAGGGTCACCGCGCGGCGGTTCTGGCTCCAGCACGAGATGTTGTCGCAAACCGCGACCGGGCGCTCCTTGCCGAAGGACATCGTCTTCATCCGGCTCGTCGGCAGGCCCTTGGCGGTGAGATAGCTGCGCACCGTATCGGCGCGACGGGCGCTGAGGGCAAAGTTGTACTCGCGCGTGCCGCGTTCGTCAGCATGGCCTTCGACGGTGACGGCGTAGCGCGGATAGCGGCCGAGCCAGGCCACCTGCTTGTCGAGGGTGGCAACCGCCGTCGGCGTCAGTTCCGACGAATCGGTCTCGAAGAACACCCGGTCACCGACATTGACCGCAAAATCCTGCGCCGACCCCGGCGTTGCCGATCCGGCCCGGCTGCCCGGAGCACCGAGCAGGCCATCGCCGTCATCGGTCTTGCTGGCGCAGGCGCCGAGCGACAGCGCGACCAGCCCTGCGGCGGCAATCCGGACCAGCCGGCGCATCGGCAGCGAATAACCCATGATCAAAACTCCTCAAACGGGATCCGGCTGAACACCGGCCCTCAGCATTCGACGAGCAATGACCCGTCAACCTTAAGCGGACCTTGCCAAATCGCGGCGAAATGGCGGCATTATGGCAATTGGTGAACAATTGCTTGACGTCAGCGGGTTTCGCCCAGCAACGGCGACCACGCCGGGTCCGAGGCAAAGCCCGGTGTCGGCACCGGCACCTTCACGCGGCCGGTGATATCGACCATCGTCAGCTTCGGCCCGGCGCCCTGATCGGAAAAATACATCAGGTAGCGCCCGTTCGGCGCCCAGGTCGGGCCCTCGTTATGATAGCCCTCGGTCAGGATGCGCTCGCCCGATCCGTCCGGCTTCATCACGCCGATGGCGAAGCTGCCACCGCGCTGGCGGGTGAACGCGATGTAGTCGCCCTTGGGGCTCCACACCGGCGTGCCGTAGCGTCCTTCGCCAAAGGAAATGCGCTTCTGCCCGCCGCCGCCGGCATCCATGACATAGATCTGCTGACCACCGCCGCGATCGCTCTCGAACGCGATGCGGCTGCCGTCCGGCGAGAACGACGGGCCGGTATCGATGGCCGAGGTGTTGGTCAGTCGTCGTGTCTGGTGCGAGCCCAGATCCATCACGTGGATATTGGCGTTGCCGCCCTGTTGCAGGCTCATGACGATGCTGTTGCCATCCGGCGAAAAGCGCGGCGAAAAGCTCATGCCGGGGAAGTTGCCGACCGATTCGCGTCGACCGCCCTGAAGATCGACGATGTAGACGCGCGGCTCGGCCCCGTCGGTGAACGACATGTAGGCGATTTCCTGGCTCGACGGCGAGAACCGCGGCGTCAGCGCCATGGAATCGCCGGTCGACAGTGCTTTGAAATTGGCTCCGTCCTGATCCATGATCGCCAGACGCTTGCGCCGCCGCTCCTTCGGCCCGCTCTCGTCGACAAACACGATCCGGGTGTCGAAGAAGCCCTTTTCGCCGGTTACCTTGGAATACACCGCATCCGAGATCAGATGGCCGACCCGCCGCCATGCCCCGGCATCGGTGGTGTACTGCTGACCGACCGCCTGCTGGCCAGTGGCGATGTCCCACAGCCGGAACTCGGCCCTGATGCGCCCGCCATCGCGGTTGATCCGGCCGGTCACCAGCGCCTGCACCCCGGCCGACCGCCATGCCTCGAAGGCGGGCGCTGCGTCGAACCCCGGCTTTTCCGGATGCCGCGCCCTCTCGAGCGGCGAGAAGATGCCCGACCGGCTGAGATTGTTGGTGATCACCGACGAGACCTGGCTGCCCTGCGCCTCGCCGGCAAATTCGGCGATCGCGATCGGCATCGGCTTGAAATCGCCGCCCGACAGCGTGATCTGCAATTCCGCCCGCGCAGGCCCTGCCGCGAGCAGGCCAACGGCAGCCGCGCCGGTCAGCAGCGACCGGCGGGACAGGCAAGGCGGAGTGAACAGGACATGGGTCATGGCGGTGCTCTTCAGAGAAGGTCGCTGGGGTCGAGTTTGACAGTCACGGTCTTCCAGTCCTGGAAGCTGTCGGCGAATTTCGCCGGAATGCGATAGGGCGCACAGGCCCGGATCGCCCGCATCCCGCTGTCGGCAATGGCGCGGAACGCCGGATCGGCGGAGGTATTGACCAGCGCCGGCTGCACCGCGATATGCCCGGTCGGCGACAGTTGCAGCCGCACCAGCGGCTTGACCGCCGGATTGCTCATCCCGGTCACGCTCCAGCAGCGCTCCATCTGCTCCTTGATCAGCCCCATCAGATGGGAGCGGTCGGACGGCTACAGCCGCTGGCCGGTCGCGTTGGCGACGCCGGCGCTGGCGGTCTGGGTGACCTTCTGCCCGGTCGAGCCTGACGAGGCCGGTGCATCGCGCGAGGCGAGCAGACGATTGCGGATGGCGGCCTGCAATGTCTCCGATTCCGCCTTCTCGGCGGCCTTCCTGGCTTCCAGCGCCTTTTTCGCTGCGGCAGCCTTGCGCGTCGCTTCGGCGGCCTTGCGGTTGTTCTCGTCGGCGATCCGCTTGGCCTCGGCGGCCTTCTCCGCCTCTTCCGCCTTGCGCGCCTCGTCCTCGATGCGCTTGAGTTCAGCCCGGCGCGCCGCGTCGGCTTTGGCCTGAGCCTCGGCCTTGGCCTGCGCTTCGGCCTGCTGCTGGGCCTGTTTGCGCGCTGCCTCGGCCTTGCGCGCCTCTTCGGCCTCGCGCCGTTCCTTGTCCGCCTTCAGCTTCTGCTGGCGGATGATCTCGGCCTGCCGGTCCTCATCTTCCACGGGATCAGGCTCGGCCTTGGGCGGCACCTTCGCCGGCTGCGGCTTGGGTGGCTCGGCCTTGGGTGGCTCGGGCCGCGGCGGCGGCGCAATGGCCACCTTCGGCGGCGGAGGCGCGGGCCTGTCCGCGTCTCGGTCCTCGGCCGCCTCCTTCACCATCGGGCGCAGGGGCGGTGGCGGCGGCGTCGGCACATCGGTTTTCGCCGTGCCGGGGTCCTTCTGCTCTTCGATCTTGGCGACCCGGTCGACCCGCACGGGCGTGAGCGGGCGAACCTGCTTTTCCTTGAGATCGCCCTTGGTCAGCTCATTGAACTGCGCCTCGGAGATGACATCGACCGGCACGGCCTCGGCAAATTCGTCAAACGGCTTCGGCCCCGACAGACCGACGATGGCAACCGCGACCAGCCCCGCATGGAGGGCGATCGAGAACACCATTCCCGGTTCGCGAGCCGTGAGTTTCACGCGCCTGCCTCTCAGGACTTGCCGTCAGCCGGCTGGCTGATCAGCGCCGTTTTGGTAAATCCTGCCGATTTCAGCAGCGCGAGCACCTCGGCCACCTTGCCGTAATCGACCCGCGCCGCGCCGCGCACATAGATGCGCTCGTCCATCCCGTTCTTGGCCTCGGCCTGAAGCCGCGCGATCAGCCCGGCGACCGGCACCTCGTTGTCCTGCACGAAGACGCGGCCCTTGTCGTCGATCGACACCGTGATCGGCTTCTGATCGACATTGATCGGCCCGGCACTGGTCTTGGGCAGGTCGATCGGCACGCCGACCGCCAGCAGCGGCGCGGCAACCATGAAGATGATCAGCAGCACCAGCATCACGTCGATGAACGGCGTCATGTTGATCTCGGCCATCGGCGCGTGACGCGATCCGCCCCGCCGCCGTCGCCCCGATCCGCCCTGTGCTCCCTGCTGCGTTCCCATCGCCATCGCTTGCCCTCACGCAACCTGACGCGGGTGCTCGACCCGTTCGTCGATCTGCCGCGACAGGATGGCCGAGAATTCATCGGCGAAGCTTTCGAGCCGGCTCTGCGCGCGGGTCAGATCCTTCTGGAACTTGTTGTAGGCGATCACCGCCGGAATGGCGGCGACCAGACCGATCGCAGTGGCAAACAGCGCTTCCGCAATACCCGGCGCCACCACGGCCAGCGAGGTGTTCTTGGACGCCGCAATCGACCGGAACGAGGTCATGATACCCCAGACCGTGCCGAACAGGCCGATGAACGGGCTGGCGGAGCCGACCGTCGCCAGAATGAACAGCTTGGTTTCCAGCCGCTCGACCTCGCGCTGGATCGAGACATCGAGCACCTTGTCGATGCGTCCGTGCAGCGAGTTGAACGCCTTGCCGGTGCCGTCGAACGCCCGCTTCCATTCCCGCATCGCGGCAACGAACAGTGTCGCCATGCCGTTCGTCGGGCGCTGCGACAGGTTGCGATAGAGTTCTTCAAGGCTCTGGCCGGACCAGAACACCTCCTCGAACCGGTCCATCGCCTTCTTCACGCGCATGAACAGCAACGTCTTGTCGATGATGATTGCCCAGGTCCAGATCGAGGCCGCAAACAGCCCGACCATCACCAGCTTGACGACGAAATGCGCGTTCCAGAACATGCCCCAGAGGGTGAGTTCGGCAAATCCCGCCGCCTCGGTTCCGTTCATCTGCTGCTCCTTCCTGCGGCTTCAAGCCGGATTGTCCATGAGGGCATCACATGCCTGTCTCGCCGGTCGGCGCTGGAGGATCCAAGCGGGAACCTTCACGCGTCAATGGCGGCGGCTTTGGCGCTGGTTTGAGACGAAACTAGGGCACAGACACGAAATGCCGGCAGGAAAGCCGGGTTCCCGATCAATCAACCGCTATGGTTAAGGATTGGTTGACGCAGCCGGCATCAGCCCGGCGGAACGTTCGAACAACGCCCGCAATCCATCGGGCATCCGGCGCGGCCGGCCACCGACGAGATAGGCGACCTGCACATCGGCCGAACACAGCAGCTCCTCGCCGCGATAGAGCCTCTGGTCGATCTGCATCGTCGCGCCCTGCACCCTGGTCGTCACCGAGCGGACCTCGACGATATCGTCCATCACCGCCGGGCGGATGAACTCGATGCCCATCCGGCGCACGACAAAGGCTTCCGGCCCCTCGGCATTGGCGAACATCGCCCGCTGGTCATGGCCGAGCGCCCTGAGCATCTCGGTCCGCGCGCGCTCGAAAAAGTGCAGGTAGCGGGCATGGTAGACAAAGCCGGAGAAATCCGTGTCCTCGTAGTAGATGCGCAGGGAGAGCCGGTGCGGGTCCATCAGATCTCGAAGGTGTAGTCGGTCAGGATCGGCACGATCGCCGCCTTGAGCGCCGGCAACTGGCGGGTCAGAAGCTGCCACATGTCATAAGTGTCGATGCGGTAGTCGTTGTCGAGAAGCTTCTCCGATAGAGCCAGCACCGGCGCCAGTTCCGCCCCCGGATGGCGCAGGCCGAGCACCGCGTCCAGCGTCTCGGATTCCTCGGCGATCAGCTCGATCACCCGTTCGATCGCCCGCTCATACAGGAAATTGCCGCGGATATGATCGAACGCCTGACCATGGGTCTGCTCGATCATGCCGTCGATCAGCGCAACGATGGCTTGCAGGCGGCGGGGAACATCTCGGATCGGCATGGGGTCATCACTCATCGGTATCGGGGAACAGGCCGAACTGGGCGGCGGCCCGCTGGGGTTCGGCAAGGCCGAGATGGCGGAAGGCATGCGGCGTCAGCAGCCGGCCGCGCGGCGTGCGCTGCACGAAGCCCTGCTGGATCAGGAACGGCTCGATGATCTCCTCGATCGCATCGCGCGGCTCGCTGAGGGCAGCGGCAATGGTCTCGATGCCGACCGGTCCACCGCCGAAACTGACCGCGACCATGGTCAGGTATTTGCGGTCCATCTGGTCGAGCCCGATGGTGTCGACATCGAGAAACCCGAGCGCCTTGTCGGCCAGCGCCCGGCTGATCGACTGCGCGCCGTCGACGATGGCAAAATCGCGCACGCGCCGCAGCAGCCGGCCTGAGATGCGCGGCGTGCCGCGAGCACGCCGGGCGATCTCGTTGGCCCCGTCCTCGGAAATGCCGATGCCCATCACCCGCGCCGCGCGCTTGACGAT
>CALCZO010000012.1 GCA_937903315.1 uncultured Alphaproteobacteria bacterium | reverse complement strand
ACCAGTCGCGCGGCACGCCGATGGAATGGTGGCAGGTGATGGGCGACCATCGCCGCGTCGAGGTGCGCAACATCCATGAGGTGCGCTATTTCCGCGCGCCGAAGTTCAAGGTCGACGATCTTGCCGCAAGCCTCGTCGAGGGCGAGGATACCATGGTGTGGGAACCCAATTTCACCGTTGCGGCCAACGAGGATCACAAAGGATATCTGGCGCTCTTGCGCGAGTTTGCCGCCGCCGCCGCCGGCCAGCCCAACACAGCTCCCACCGCCCGCGATGGCGCGCGCGCCATGGCGCTGCTCGAAACGATGATCCGCGCGGCCGAAACGGGCGACCGCATCGCCGTATAGCCCTTCCGGTCCGTCGAATCCCGGCTATAGTGACGGCGAAAGGACCGACCGCCATGCCGTTTCCGCCCATTCGCCTCGGTGTCAACATCGATCATGTCGCCACTGTGCGCAATGCGCGCGGCGGCCCGCTGCCTGATCCGGTTCGCGCGGCGCATGCGGCGATCGAGGCGGGGGCGGATGGCATCACCGCGCATCTGCGCGAGGATCGCCGCCACATCCGCGATGCCGACATCCAGCGTCTGCGCGACGACATCGACAAGCCGTTGAATTTCGAGATGGCCGCGACGGCGGAGATGATGGCGATTGCCCTGTCGATCAGGCCGCACGCCTGCTGTCTCGTGCCCGAAAAGCGCGAGGAGCGGACCACCGAGGGCGGGCTCGATGTGGTCGGCCAGCGCGCGGCGCTGAGGCCCTACATCGCCCGGCTGAAGGATGCCGGCATCCGCGTCTCGCTGTTCATCGAGGCGGATCGCGCACCGATCGAGGCGGCGGCGGAACTGGGTGCCGACATTGTCGAACTGCACACCGGCACCTGGTGCGAGGCGGTGATGCGCCACGAGGCCGAGGCCTCCGAACGCGAGTTGCAGCGCCTTCTGGCTGGCGCGGAGATCGGGCAGGCTGCCGGGCTGGAAATGCACGCCGGCCACGGCCTGGATTACCGCACCGGCGAGAAACTGGCCCATTGCCCGATCTTCACCGAATTCAACATCGGCCACTTCCTGATCGGCGAGGCGATTTTCTGCGGTCTTGGCGAGACGGTGCGCCAGATGAAGGCGGCGATGGTGCGGGGGCGGAAGCACCGGTGATCGTCGGCATCGGCTCGGATCTGTGCGACATCCGCCGCATCGAGCAGTCGCTCGAACGGTTCGGCACGCGCTTCACCCATCGCATCTTTTCGGAAGGCGAACGGGTGCGGTCTGATCGCAAGGCCGAGCGCGCCGCCTCCTATGCCAAGCGCTTTGCCGCCAAGGAAGCGTGCTCGAAGGCGCTCGGCACCGGCATCCGCTCCGGCGTCTTCTGGCGTGATATGGCAGTGACCAACCTGCCGTCCGGCAAACCGGTGATGGCGCTCTCGGGCGGGGCGGCGATGGCGCTCGCACGGCTGCTGCCGCCCGGTCATGACGGGATCGTGCATCTGACGATGTCCGACGATTATCCGCTGGCACAGGCCTTCGTGATCATCGAGGCCGTGCCGCGTCCCTGAAACCGCCGTTGCCCGTACCGGCGCAACGCACTATACCCGCTCACTGCGCCGCTCCTGCGGCTTCACCTGCCGGACGGAACGATGACCGAACTTGGACCCGACACCCACAAGGCCGCTGCCAAGAAGGCGGAAGGCGGCCTGGGCGAAACCATCCGCGTCATCGTCGAGGCGCTCCTGATCGCGCTCGTCGTCCGCACCTTCCTGTTCCAGCCGTTCAACATCCCGTCCGGCTCGATGATCCCGACGCTGCTGGTGGGTGACTATCTGTTCGTGTCGAAATATTCCTACGGCTATTCGAAGCACTCGTTTCCGTTCAGCGCGCTGCCGGTCGATGGCCGGTTCCTGTTCGTCTCCGAGCCCAAGCGCGGCGACGTGGTGGTGTTCAAGCTGCCCAAGGACAATTCGACCGATTACATCAAGCGTCTCGTCGGCATGCCCGGCGACCGGGTGCAGGTGATCCGCGGCGTGCTGTTTCTCAATGGCTCGCCCGTCAAGCTCGAACCGGCGGGATCGGTGATCACCGGCGATCGCTGGGGCCGCCCCGCGCCGACGCCGCTGATCCGCGAGACGCTGCCGGGCGGACGCGGCTACAACATCATCGAGCTTGAGGGCAACACCGCCTATCTCGACAACACCAGCGAATATGTCGTGCCGCCCGGCCATTACTTCATGATGGGCGACAACCGCGACAATTCGCAGGACAGCCGCGTCCTGAGCGAGGTTGGGTTCGTCCCGTTCGAGAATTTTGTCGGGCGGGCTGAAATCATCTTCTTCTCGATCGACGAGAATTCGAGCTTCTACGAATTCTGGAAATGGCCGTGGTCGATCCGGTGGACCCGCATGCTCAAGAGCATCACCTGACGATGGCCGGAGACGACAGGCTTTCCCCGCTGGAAGACCGGCTGGGCCACAGATTTGCCAACCGGGCGCTGTACGAACAGGCGCTGACCCACGCCAGTGCGGTCAGTCCGGACGAGGCGCGCACGAAGAGCTACCAGCGGCTGGAATTCCTCGGTGACCGGGTGCTCGGCCTGTCAGTGGCGCGGATGCTGTACGAGCGGTTTCCCGATGTGCCTGAGGGGCACCTGTCCCGTGCGCTGGCCGATCTGGTGCGCAAGGAAACCTGCGCGTCGATCGCCGCAGGCCTCGGTGTCGGCGCGGCCCTGACCATCGGCAAGGGCGAGCGCAAGACCGGTCTGGCCAAGAAGCAATCGGTTCTTGGGGATGTCTGCGAGGCGCTGCTCGGCGCGCTGTGTCTGGATGCCGGATTCGAGGCGGCGGATGCGGTCATCCGTCGCCACTGGGCGCCGCTGATCCCCGATATCGGTGCCGGTGCCGGGGCCGATCCCAAGACCGCCTTGCAGGAATGGGCGCATACGCGCGGGCTGACCGAGCCCAACTACAGCGAAGTCGGCCGCTCCGGCCCCGATCATGCGCCCGTTTTCCGTGTCACCGCCCATCTGCCCGGCCTTGCGCCGGCCGAAGGCACCGGCTCCTCCAAGCGTGCGGCCGAACGGGCCGCTGCCGCCGCGCTGCTGGCGCGTGAAACCACGGAGGCGCGGCCATGACCGACGCAAAGACCCCGGACACCGCCGGTCCGACCCGCTGCGGTTTCGTCGCCCTGATCGGCGCGCCGAACGCGGGCAAGTCGACGTTGCTCAACCAGCTTGTCGGCGCGAAAGTCTCGATCGTCTCGCGCAAGGTGCAGACCACCCGCACGCAGGTCCGCGGCATCGTGCTCACCGGGCCGACGCAGATCATCTTTGTCGATACGCCGGGCATCTTCAAACCCCGCCGCCGGCTTGACCGGGCGATGGTCACATCGGCCTGGGGCGGGGCAGGGGATGCCGATGCGGTCGGCCTCATCGTCGATGTCCACAAGGCGGGCGACGAGGATACGGCGCTGGTGCTCGAACGGGTCAAGGACATCCGCGCGCCGGTGTTCCTGATCCTCAACAAGATCGACACCCTGCCGCGCGAGGCGCTGCTGGCGATCACCGCTCGGCTCAACGAGCAGCATCGCTTCGTGACCACGTTCATGATTTCGGCGCTCAATGGCGACGGCGTCGGCGAGATCACCCGCTGGCTCGAAAGCCGGATGCCACCCGGCCCCTGGCTCTACCCCGAGGACCAGATGTCGGACGCGCCGCTGCGGTTTCTTGCCGCCGAGATCACGCGCGAGAAGCTGTTCGAGCGGCTGCACGATGAATTGCCCTATCGCTCGACGGTCGAGACCGAGAGCTGGAAGACGCTGCGCGGCGGCGAGGTCCGGATCGAGCAGACGATCTTTGTCGAGCGCGAGGGCCACCGCAAGATCGTGCTCGGCGAGAAGGGCCGCACCATCCGCGCCATCGGCGAGGCCTCGCGCAAGGAGATTTCCGAGGCCGCGGACGCCAAGGTGCACCTGTTCCTGTTCGTCAAGGTGCGCGAGAACTGGGCCGAGGACCCCGAGCGCTACCGCGAGATGGGCCTCGAATTTCCCAAGCAGTAGCGACATCGGGAATCGGCTATATCGGGCCGATGGAATGGCGCGACGAGGGGGTGATCATCGGCGTGCGGCGGCATGGGGAAACCTCCGTGATCGTCGAGGCGATGACACGCGGCCATGGCCGCCATCTCGGTCTGGTGCGCGGCGGTCGCGGACGGCGATACGCGCCGATGCTGCAACCGGGCAATTCGGTCGAACTGCTCTGGCGGGCGCGGCTCGACGAGCATCTCGGCCTTTATCAAATTGAGGCGCTGGCCCTGCGCGCCGCCCGGTTCATCGACAGCCCGGCCGCGCTCTACGCCCTCAACACCATCGGCGCGCATCTGCGCCTGCTGCCTGAGCGTGATGCCCACGAGCCGCTCTACGAGGCTCTGCTGGTGCTGCTCGATCATCTCGCCGAACCGGCGACCGCCTGTGCCCTGCTGGCGCGGTTCGAACGCGCCCTGCTGGCCGAGCTGGGGTTCGGGCTCGATCTCGAGCGATGCGCCGCCACCGAGACGGACGTGGACCTGATATATGTCTCGCCCCGTTCGGGCCGGGCGGTCAGCCGGCAGGCCGGTGCACCCTATGCCGACCGGCTGCTGGCGCTGCCGTCCTTCCTGCGCCAGCACGGGCCGGGCGCGGGCATGACGCCGGCCTGCCTTGCCGATGCGTTCCGCCTCACGGGCTATTTCCTCGAACGCCATGTGCTGGAGCCGCGCGGTCTGGCGATGCCGCTCCAGCGCGCCAGCCTGTTGCATCTGGCAAACCAGTACACATCGGCGTCGGCAATCCCTATATGATCGGGGCAAGGAGACATGCCATGCCGTCAGTGCCCGCCACCCGCCCGGAGTCTGCGCCTGCCGCTCTGTTCAATCTCGACAACGTCCGCACCCTGCGGGTCATCGCCTTCCTGATCGACGGCGCGGTCGTGGTCGGCCTGTGGTGGCTGATGGGCGCGCTGATGGTGGCGCTGGCGTTTCCCACCTATGGCGCGTCGTTCGCGCTGGCCCCGCTGATGTCGCTGGTCGGGGTGTTCTACAACGGTTTCACGGTCTCGGGCCGCAGGATGAGCACCTGGGGCATGCGCGCGGTCGGGCTGAAGGTGTCGGACATGGCCGGCCACCGCGTTGGGTTCGTCATCGCGGCGGGCCATGCGCTGATCTTCTGGCTGGCGACGACGATGAGCTGGGGCATGATCACCTTCGCCATCCTGTTCGTGTCCTTCCTCAACGCCGACAAGCGCGCCGCGCATGATCTCGTCACCGGCGTGATCGTCACGCGGCGCTAGGCCATGACGTCGTCCGCTTCTGCCCGCGCCGGGGTGCCGCTGGCGATCGGCGGCCTGCTGGCCATGGCGGCGGCGATGGGCATCGGGCGGTTCGTCTTCACGCCGATCCTGCCGGGCATGATGCGCGACCTTGGCCTGTCTGCCGGTGAGGCCGGGGTGATCGCCTCGGCCAATTTCCTCGGCTATCTTGCCGGCGCGCTGGCGGCGGCGACGCCGTGGCTGACCGGCGGACGCGGCGCCCTGCTGCTGGCGCTTGGCGCCAGTGCGGCCACGACGGCGGCGACGGCGGCGTTCTCCGGCGTCGCATCGCTGGCGGTTGTCCGCTTTGCCGGCGGCGTCGCCTCGGCGTTCACGCTGGTGTTCGCCTCGGCGCTGGTGTTGCAGCGGCTGGTCGCGGCCGGTCGCCCCGGCCTGTCGGCGGTACATTTTGCCGGTGTCGGCACCGGCATCGCCCTCTCCGCGCTGCTGGTGGCGGCGCTGACGGCCGGCGGCGCCGGCTGGCGCACGCTCTGGCTTGCGGCGGGCGGTGTTTCGGCGCTTGCAGTGCCGGCGGTTCTCGCACTGGTGCCGTCAGACAGTGCGGGCGCCCGCGCCGCCGCAGCGCCGTCGCCGTACCGTCCCGACGCGACATTCCTGCGCCTGCTGACGGCCTATGGCCTGTTCGGCTTCGGCTATGTCATCACGGCCACGTTCATCGTCGCACTGGTGCGGATGGATACAGCGCTCCAGCCGGTCGAACCCTATGTCTGGCTGGTCTTCGGACTTGCTGCCGCGCCGTCGGTCTGGCTGTGGACCGTGGCCGCACGACGCTGGGGCACCGGCCCGGTCTTCCGCGCAGCGCTGGGGGTCGAGGCCATCGGCGTGGCGCTGTCGGTGGCCGGCGGCGGCACGGTACCGGTGCTGGCATCCGCGATCCTGCTCGGTGGCACCTTCATGGGCCTGACGGCGTTGGGAATCGCTGCCGGACGGCACAGGGCCGGGGCGGCCGGTCAGCGCGCCGTGGCGCTGCTGACCGCATCGTTTGGTCTGGGGCAGGTGATCGGCCCGCTGTTCGCCGGCGTTCTGCGCGATGCGACCGGCAGCTTTGCCGCGCCGACGCTCGCCGCAGCGGCTGTTCTGATCGGTGCGGCCATCATCACGCCGAAGCTGTAGCGGCTCCGGCGTCCGCCTGCCTTATTATTGGTCCGGCTCGGAATCGCCCGCCTGGATCGCGGCGGTGACAGCACCGGGTCCGAACCCGTCACGGCCGTAGATGTCGTCGCGGAACTGGATCGCGCCTTCCGGCGTCGCCCAGGCGGTGATGTAGACCCAGTAGACCGGCAGCTGCGCATTCGGCCGCGCGTCGATGCGCTGGCCCGAGCGGATGGCGGCCTCGATCTGCTCGCGATCCCAGCCGGGGGTATCCTTCAGCACCCAGGCGACGAATTCGCGCACGTTCTGGATGCGGATGCAGCCGGACGAGACGAAGCGGAAATCATCACCGAAGATGCCCTTGGCCGGGGTGTCGTGCATGTACACGCCGTGCGGATTGGCGATGTCGATGCGCACCACGCCGAGCGAGTTGAAGTCGCCGCCCGGATCCTGCCGGAACATGTAGTTGGTCGCTTCGTAGGAGTTCCAGTTGACCTGCGCCGGCTGAAGCTCCTGCCCCTGCTTGTTGTAGATGCGGATCTTCTGCTCGGTCAGGTAGTTCGGGTCCTTCTGCATCTTCGGAATCAGGTCTTTCCGGATGATGGAGGCGGGAACGGTCCAGAACGGGTTGAAGTTGATGTTGAAAATCTTCGCCTGCATGATCGGCGACTGGCGGTCGACCTTGCCGACGCCGGCGACATGGCGGGTCGCGACCGTGTTGTTCTCGACCGTTTCGACATACGCGGCCGGAATGTTGGCCATGGCATAGCGCTGGCCGAGGTTCTGGCCGAAGGACTTCAGGCGGACCAGGTTGATCTCGAGCTGCTTGAGCCGGATATCGGCCGACACGTTCAGCGCTGCGATCGTCTGCGGGCCGACGACGCCGGTCGGGCCGAGGCCGTGGCGCTCCTGGAAGCGCTTGACGCCCGCCTCGACGTAGGAATCAAAGGTCTGCGAATTGGCGTTGGCGGCATCGAGATCACCGCCGGTGATCAGCCGCCCGCGCAACGTCACCACCGAAGGACCGCGCGAGCCGAGCTTCAGCCGCTGGCCCGAGGGGAACGGCTGCCAGCCGCCGCGCTGCACGATCTGCTGGAACTGGCCGATGGCCGCCTCGGTTGCTGTGATGGTCTGCGGCGACAGGATTGGCGCGTCAGATTTCACCGGCCGGTTGCGCAGGGGCGATGCATCATAGCTCTGGCGCCATTCCGCCTGCCCGCCGCGCGGCGGTGCGGCCAGAACAGCGCCGCCACCGATCACGCTTGCCGCGCTGCCAAGAAGAAAACCACGCCGGGAAAACCGTCCATATGCCACTGCCATCGTCTCCGTTCGAGAGTGCCGCGCCGCGACGACGCGGCCAACCTGCCCTGACCATCCATGCCAGCCGCTGGTCGAAATATCGTTAAAGCACTCTAAGAGAAAGATATCAGGGCGAATTTGTGACGCCGCTCTGTGCGCTGGATCACGCCTTTGTGTTTGCCACGGCAAAACGGCCGGACGCATGGCGGGCATGCAAAAAAGGCGGCCCTTGTGCGGGGCCGCCAGTCTTGGAGGTCAAGGACCGGAAGCGGGCAGCGCCCGCCGCCGGCGCCCTTGCTTAAAGGCGATAGCGGATCTGGTCGGTCCAGAACCGGTCGAGGCGGGTCAGCGCGTTGTTCAGCTTGACGAAATCGTCGACCGAGATGCCGCCGATCTGCTCGACCGTGACGACATGCTTCTCGTAAAGGCTCGCCACCATCTCGCGGATGTCCTCACCGGTCTTGGTCAGGCGGATGCGGACCGAGCGGCGGTCGACGCGGCTGCGCTGATGGTTGAGGTAGCCCATCTCGACGAGCTTCTTGACGTTGTAGGAGACGTTCGAGCCGAGATAGTAGCCACGGGTGCGCAACTCGCCGGCCGTCACCTCGTTGTCGCCGATGTTGTACAGCAACAGCGCCTGCACGCTGTTGACATCGGTACGGCCGCGGCGGTCGAGTTCGTCCTTGATGACGTCGAGCAGGCGGCGGTGCAGCCGCTCCACCAGAGCCAGCGATTCAAGATACCGTGCCCGCACCGGCATAGCACTGGTGCTCGTCTGCGACTCTACCTTCACAGTATTGGCCATAGCCATGATGTCGTCCCCTGTTTAACTTGTCCCGTCCGGGCTTCTTTTGATGCGGTCTGTGCCGCTTCATGAGGACAACATAGGGGACGGCTGTGAAAATCCGTTTAAATTCCAGCCTAAACAGTCTATTTATAGGACAATGTGAATCGAGTTTTACTTATCG
>CALCZO010000011.1 GCA_937903315.1 uncultured Alphaproteobacteria bacterium | reverse complement strand
GTTTCTGCGGCAGGTAATGCATCCGGTCCTCCAGCCCGAGCAGGGTGAGCACGTGAGCAGCCGCCTCCTGCCAGCGGGACATCGCGGCGCGGCCATGCACCTCCAGGCCCATGCGGACATTCTGGGTCGCGGTTAGACTCTCGTGCAGGTTGTGCGCCTGGAAGATGAAGCCGAGCCGGCGGCGGGCAGCGACAAGATCGCTGTCGCTGGCCCCGGCGAGTTCGCTGCCAAACAGCGTCACACTGCCTTCCTCGACACGGCGCAGGCAGCCAAACAACGTCAACAGCGTCGTCTTTCCGGACCCCGAGGCGCCCATCAGCACCGTCAGGTCGCCGGCGCGCAGTTCGAGATCGATATCGAACAGCACCTTGATCCGGGCCTCGCCCGAGCCGAAGGCATGACCGAGTCCGCGGGCGACGATCGGGGGGTGGGACTGATCCATGCCGGCCTCAGAACAGTTCGGCCGGATTGGCGCGGTTGAGGCGGCGCGTGGCAATGGCGCCCGAGAGCGCGCACATCACCACTGACCCGACGAACACCGACAGGGCGCGCGCGCCGGTCATCGCAATCGGCAGGCCGGTGATCTTGACGATCAGCGCATAAAGACCGAGCGACAGGATCAGCCCCGGCACGAAGCCAAGAATTCCGAGCACCACCGCCTCCTCGAAGACAATCGAGAGAAAGAACCGGTTGGGATAGCCGATCGCCTTGAAGGTGGCATATTCACGCAGATGATCGGCGACATCGGTGGAGAGCACCTGATAGACGATGATGATGCCGACCATGATGCCGATGATGACGCCGAAGCCGAAGACCACGCCGACCGGCTTCTGCGTCGTCTGGAACGCCTGATCGCGGCGGATCACCTCATCGATGGTGTATACCGAGCTGTCATAGGCTGGAAGGGCCGCGCGCAGGCTGGAAAGCACGGCGGCACGGTCCGCGCCGGGGGCGAGGGTCAGCAGGATATAGTTCGGTGCGCCGGCCGCGCGCTGGGGGAACAGTTTCAGAAATGTCTGGTCGGAGGCGATCATGTAGCCATCGGTGGTGAAGCCGCCGCCGATCGTGAACGTGCCGAACACCGTCAGCGTCCGGTTCTTGACCTCGAACCGGTAGGGCGTGCCGGCCTCGATCCGCTCGAACACCTCTTTGGACACGTTGCGGGTGCGCCGATCCATGATCACATGATCGGAGAGCGTCAGCATGTCCTGCGCGGCAGCGATCCCGGCATTGCGGAACGGACGGGCGGAGGGTTCGATGCCGAACAGGTCAAGCGAGCGGATCGTGCCGTTGGGCTGTTTCCAGTCGAGCTTGCCAAAATAGAGCGGCGTCGCTCCGGCCACGCCTTCGACCGCCAACGCCTCATACATCCGCTGGCGCGGCAGCGGCGAGCCATCGGCCAGCGTGTTCATGTCGGACGCGACCACGATGATGTCGGCGTTGAGCTGCTCATAGGACAGGCGCACCGATTCGGTCAGCCCGAAGGCAAAGCCGAGCTGCATCAGCACCAGCAGGTTGGCGAAGGCAACGCCGGCGATTGCGGCAATCAGGCGGGTGCGGCTGTGGCGCAACTGAAGCCAGCCGATCGGCAACCGGCCGAGCAGGGCTTCAAGAAACCGACTCATGGCCGTGGACCAACCGTGATGCGGGCCAGCACCTGCATGTTGGTGAAGCGGCTGGCGATGGTCGAGGATGCGGGATCGAGCGCGACCGTCACCTTGACGACACGGGCATCCGTGTTGGCGGCGGGGGTGGCATCGATCAACGTCTGGCGGCCGACTTCCAGCCCGATCCGCATCACCGTTCCGGTCAGCGGCCGCTCCAGCGCGGCAGCGGTCAGTTCGACCGTATCGCCCTCGCGGACGCGGCCGATCTGGTTCTGGTAGATCTCGATCTCGGCCGTCATCCGGTCGATGTTGCCGAGGTTGAGAATGCCGCGGCTGCCGGGCTTCTCGCCGGCGCGGATATGGATCGTCAGCACGGTTCCGTCGCGCGGGGCGCGGATGTAGGCGCGCTCGAGATCGCCGGTGGCACGGGCAAGATCGGCCTCCGCCGCCTCGCGGCTGGAGCGGGCGAGCGCGACATCGGCCTGATCTTCGGCCGTTGCCGCCTCGTAGCGCGACAACTTGGCGCGGGCAGCATCGACATCGCGGGCCAGCTGGTCGCGGCTCGCGCGTCTCTGGTCGAGGGCCGCATCGGTGGCAAAGCCGCGACGGTGCACCTCGTCGGTCCGCTCGAAGTCGCGCTGCGCAGCATCGAAGGCCGATTGCACCCGTGCCAGCGCGGCACGGCCCTCTTCCCGGCTGGCGATGACGGAGGCGCGCGTCTGCGCCAGTCCTGCCTCGCGCACGGCCAGCGCGGCGCGGGCCGCTTCGATGGCCGAGAGCAACTGGGCTTCGTTGTCGAGGCTGGCGAGGATGTCGCCGCGCGCCACGCGCTCGCCCTCCTTGGCCCGGATCGTGGAAATCCGCGCGTCAGAGGCGCCAAACGGGGGCGAGACGGTGACGACATCGCCTTCGGGAATCAGCTTGCCAAGGCCGGCGACGGTCTCGGCAACAGGAGCGGCGGGCGAGGCGGCAACCGGTGCCCGGGCCGCGGGAACAGCGATCGGCGCGGTCGCGCCGCCGCCGGCCTCGATGCCGAGCAGCGCCATCATCTTGCGCAGGCCGGGCGGCTGGAAATAGATGCCGATCAGCGCGCCGCTCATCATCAGCACCGGGATCAGCGGCAGCAAGCGGATACGCGGAAGGACGCGACGCCAGAGTGGCAGCGGCGCGCCGGACAAGGCCTTGCCGTCCCGTTTGACGACGTCGAGAGGCAGTTGATCCATCGCAGCGGAATTCCCTTCTTCGCTGAATACGGCTTACAGGAGCCGCATGGTGCCTCAAACTGAATTATCGTCCACGTTTCGGCCCGAGGACAGTTGCGGCCGACGGGCTGGCCGCCCACCCCACCTGCACGGTAGGAGGGCCTTTACCGTGACGTTAGGGAATGATCGCCAAGTCGGGCCGGTTGTGGAACCTTTCTGCCAACTGGCGCGTTCATGACCACAGAGACGCCACGGCAGGGAGACTGACATGCCCGGATTTATCGCCCAGCCATTGCGGCTCATCGCGTTCCTGCTGGTTGGCGCGACCGCGCTCGCGGCCCTCACTGCGGCGGGGGAACATCAGGCGCGGCAGGCTCCGTCGCCCCAGCGGGTGGCCATGATCGGCATGGCGGGTTGACCCGGACCGATCCGCTCGGCCGACGGACTGGCGCAGGACCGGCCAGCATGGACGTCGCGCACGGACACGTCGCGCACTGACGGGCAGAACGTGCGAAGCGCTGCCTTGTCATTTTGAAATTTTCATTCCACTCTTTGCGAGCAGTGAAAGGCCTGTTGTGCCCTCACATGTCGAGGCTTTGGGGGGATCGACGATTGTCATGACGAGGTCTCCGTCCCGCCCTTTCGATGGGGAGATCGACCAGACCCCACCGCGCGATCCGGCTGGTGCGCCGGCCACGTTTGCCGCCCTCAGCGAGGCCATCATGGCGCGGCGGGCCAGCCTGCCCAAGCGGATGCTGCAGGTGGCGACCTATGTCGTCGACAACCCCGGCGACGTGGCCTTCAGCACGGCGGCGGAGGTGGCGCAGGCCTTGAAGGTCCAGCCTTCGACACTGGTGCGGTTCGCCCAGTCGTTCCGCTACAGCGGCTTTTCCGATTTGCAGGCCGTGTTCCGCGACTATGTGCGCGGGCGCTGGCCGGATTATCGCGAACGGTTGCAGGGGCTGCATCGCGAGACGCCGTCGCCCGCTCCCTTGCTGGCAGGTTTCGCGCAGGCCTCCATCCGGTCGATCGAGCGACTGACCACCGGTCTTGCCGCAGACAGGATCGAGCAGGCCATCGACATTCTGTCGCAAGCGGACACGATCTACCTGATCGCCTCCCGGCGCGCGTTCCCGGTTGCAGCCTACCTCCACTATGCGCTCGGCCGGCTCGGACTGAGGCGCGTGCTGATCGACAATGCGGCCGGCATGGGTGCGGAAACCCTGGCATTTGCCGGCCCGCGCGATGTCGCCATCGCGATCAGTTTCACGCCCTACACCGTGACGACGGTCGAGTTTGCGGCACAGGCGCAGAAGAACGATGTGCCGGTGCTGGCAATCACCGATTCAGCGTTCTCGCCGCTGGTTCCGCTGGCCACGCTGTGGCTGGAGGTCGTGGAGGCCGATCACGCCTCGTTCCGCTCGCTGGCGGCGACCATGACGCTGGCGATGACGCTTGCGGCGGGCACGGCGGACAGGCGCGCCAGCCGTTCGTCCGACTGAACCGCCTGTCGCTCAGATGAGGATCATAGCCTGACTGCGCGGCCGGAAAAACACGCTTCGGTTGCCGCATCAGCCAGAATCTGCGCCTTCAGCCCGTCTTCGCCCGAGGGTGACGGAGCCTTGCCTGCCGCGATGGCAGCAATGAAGGCATCCAACTCGGCGCGATAGGCGGCGGCATAGCGTTCGAGAAAGAAATTCTGCACCGGATCGGCCAGAACACCGCCAGCCGTTGCCAGTTCGACCGTCGTGTTGTGGACATTGCCGGCGCGGACCATGCCTTTCGACCCATGCACCTCGATGCGCTGATCGTAGCCATAGGTGGCACGGCGCGAGCAGGAGATCTGGCAGACCTTGCCGCTCGCCGTCTTGAGCAGCACGGCAGCGGTATCGACATCGCCGGCCTTGCCGATGGCCGGATCGACCAGGCTGGAGCCGACGGCGTGGACTTCGACCGGATCTTCCCCGAGCAGGAACCGCGCCATATCGAGATCATGGATCATCATGTCGCGGAACAGGCCGCCCGAGCGCGCGACGTAGTCAGCCGGCGGCGGCGAGGGATCGCGCGACAGGATCGTGACCAGTTCAACCGCACCGACATCGCCGGCGTCGACACGGCGCCGGACCTCGGAAAAATTGGGATCGAAGCGACGGTTGAAGCCGATCATCAGCGGCTTGCCGGAGCGGCGCACGACGTCGAGACAGGTGCGGATGCGATCGGATGACAGATCGACCGGCTTTTCACAGAACACCGCCTTGCCGGCCTTGACCCCGGCTTCGATCAGATCGGCGTGCATGTCGGTCGGCGTGCAGATCATGATGGCATTGATGGCCGGATCGGCGATGATCGCTTCGATCGACGCGGCCTTCGCTCCGGTTTCGGCGGCCAGCGCCTCGGCGGCGGCGGCGTTGGCATCGGCAATGGCCACCAGACGCGACCGCGGGTGAGTGGCGGCGTTGCCGCCATGGATGCGCCCGATGCGTCCGGCGCCCAGAAGCCCGATGGTGAGCATGTCCGTTCCATTTCTCCTGTCAGACGACGGTTTTCGAATAAAAATTCTGTTTGACTGAATAGGGGAATTTTTGTTTCAGTGCAACGGTCGGAGGTCACTGACGACATGTCCCTGGCGCCAGCCGTTTGCCCGCGCGCTTGACGGTTCATCGCAGTGCGCCGTGGCTGGCGCAGCAGGAGAGTGGCATGAGCGCTCATCGTCTTGACGGAAAAGTGGCGATCGTCACCGGCGGCACGCAGGGCGTCGGCGAGGCCATCGCGCGCGAACTGGCGGCTCGAGGGCTGGCTGGACTAGTGATCTGCGGCCGGCAGCAGGCGCGAGGCGAGACGGTGGCCCGCGAGTTGACCGCCGCCGGATGCCGGACCGTGTTCGTGACAGCCGACCTTGCCGATATCGACGCCACGCTCGGTGTCGCCCGCGCCTGCGACGTCGCGTTCGGCCGCGTCGATATTCTGGTCAACGCGGCCGGCATCACCGATCGCGGAACGATCTTCGACACCAGTCCCGAATTGTTCGACCGGATGTTCGCGATCAATGTCCGCGCGCCGTTCTTCCTGATGCAGGAGGCGGTGACGATCATGGCGCGCGAGAAAATCGCCGGCTCGATCATCAACATCCAGTCGATGTCGGCCCATGGTGGCCAGCCGTTCATCGCCGCCTACTGCGCCTCGAAAGGGGCGTTGGCGACACTGACCAGCAACCCCGCCAATGCGCTGCTGAAGTACCGCATCCGCGTCAACGGCCTCAACATCGGCTGGATGGCGACGCCGGGCGAGGACC
>CALCZO010000010.1 GCA_937903315.1 uncultured Alphaproteobacteria bacterium | reverse complement strand
TGGTGCCGCAGGATACGGTGCTGTTCAACGACACCATCCGCTACAACATCGGCTATGGCCGGGCCGGGGCCTCGGATGCCGAGATCGAGGAGGCCGCCCGCCTTGCCCAGATCGACGGCTTCATCCGCGCGCTGCCCGATGGCTACAACGCGCAGGTCGGCGAGCGGGGTCTGAAGCTCTCGGGTGGTGAAAAACAGCGCGTTGCCATTGCCCGGACGATCCTGAAAGGGCCGCCGATCCTGATGCTCGACGAGGCGACGAGCGCGCTCGATACCTTCACCGAGCGCGAAATTCAGGGCGCGCTCGATCAGGTGAGCCAGGGCCGCACCACGCTGGTCATCGCCCACCGCCTGTCGACCGTGGTCGACGCCGACGAGATCATCGTGCTCGATGGTGGCGTCATCGTCGAACGCGGCCGCCATCAGGACCTGCTGGCAGCCAACGGCGTCTATGCCGGCATGTGGAACCGCCAGCGCGAGGCGCACGAGGCGGAAGAAACCCTCAAGCGCGTGAAAAGCGCCGAGGGCGCCAGCGTGCGGGTGACGTTGTCGTGATCCGTCGCGACTTGCGCGGCATTTGAGCGGTTTTCTCCCCGGAGTGTTCAGCGCCGTCGGCTACGGTCACGCTCTTCGTGCCTGAAGCCAACGGCCAGGGGCACTTAAACGGGAGCGCCAGATACAATGAAGCCGATGACCGCAGTGATGATCGCAGTCGCGATCGCCGCCGGATATGCGACGCGTGCGCAGGCCGACAGCGCCGCCTTCATCAAGGCGTGCCAGAAGGACATGATCACCCATTGTGCCGAGCAGATGAGCCGTCCCGACGGGCTCAAGGCCTGTCTGGTCACCAAGCGCGAGAAGATGTCGCCGGAGTGCCAGAAACTGATTCAATCGCAAGGGTAGGGGCGCGGGCGTACCCGTCAGCGGAGATCAGGCAGGGCGAACGGACGCGCCCCTGTTCAGCCGTCACCGGCTGACTGCGTGCGGGACGTGCCGCCGCTAGTGCCGCGTGACGCCGGCTTCGCGCTGCAGACGTCTGAGGATCAGCGCCTTGAGCGCCGCATCGAACTTGTCGGCAGTGTCAGGAAACCAGCGGGCATAGGCCTCGATGCAGTAGGCCACCGGATCGCGCGTGGTCTCCATGATGTAGCGTGCGGGGATCTGCGAAGGCCGGGCAGCAAAATTCTCGCTGGCAACCGCCCGCGACGCGCCATACCCGATGCATTCGAACACCAGATTCACATCCATGCTTCCCCCTTTCTCATTGGGTCGCCGCTTCTTGACCACCAAATGTGTCACCAATATTACGACGAAAGTCGCAGAAGTCCAGAAATATCCATGAATCGGCCACAACTTTTGCGGGAAAGTCAGTAACGGGCCGCCGCGATACAGCGTTGGTTGGCCGCAAGGACAATATTGCGCCGCACAATTCATGGTGCAGAGCGAAAAGTACCAGAGTTCGGAACCGTTGTTGGTGGTGTCATGTGCCCGCCGGCGTCCCCTCCGTTCCGGCGGCAAGGCGCGTGAGTCGCTTGGCAAGCGCCGGTTGTTTGCGCTAGGTGTGCGGCCACACAAACCCCATGAGGGCCTCATGTCTGTTGCCTCGTCGATCCGCCGCATGGTCGTTCCCGTCCATCCCGAAGGGTATATTTTCATCGCCATCGCGATCGTTCTGGCGCTGGTTGCTGGCTGGATCTGGTCGCCGCTGGGCTGGCTGTTCTGGGTACTGACGGCGTTTGTCGCCTACTTTTTCCGCGATCCGCCGCGGCTGACGCCGACGCGCGACGGGCTGGTGGTCTCGCCCGCCGATGGCCGTGTCGACATGGTCGGCTATTTCGTGCCCCCGCCCGAGCTGCAGCTCGGCGACAAGCCGCTGCCGCGCGTCACGATTTTCCTGTCGGTGTTCGATGTGCATATCAACCGCACGCCGATCGGCGGCCGCATCACCCGCATCGCCTACACGCCGGGGCTGTTTCTCAATGCCGATCTCGACAAGGCGAGCGAGGACAACGAACGCAACGCGCTGGTGATCGAGAACGCGCACGGCAGGTTCGGTGTGGTGCAGATTGCCGGGCTGATCGCCCGTCGCATCGTCTGCTTCGTCAAACAGGGTGAGGAAATTGCCCCTGGCGAGCGTTTCGGGCTGATCCGCTTCGGCTCGCGCGCGGATGTCTATCTGCCCGAGAACGCCCGCCCGCTTGTCGGTGTCGGCCAACGGGCCATCGGCGGCGAGACGATCCTTGCCGACATGAAGAGCACCGAGCCGTCCCGGACCTTCCGCGTGGCGTGACGGACACGAAGAACTATGGTTAGCTGGCACCATGTCTGACCCTGTGAGCGAAAACCCGACGACCGAACGACCGGCCAAAAGCGTCGGCGGGATACCCGTGCGCGTGTTGATCCCCAACATGATCACCCTGCTGGTGCTCGCCGCCGGGCTGACGGCGATCCGCTTTGCGGTCGAGGGGCGGCTCGAACATGCGGTGCTGGCGATTGCGGTTGCCGCCTTGCTCGACGGGCTCGACGGACGCATGGCGCGGCTGCTCAAGGGGGCCTCCCGCTTTGGCGCGGAACTCGATTCTCTGGCTGATTTCCTGTCCTTCGGCTGCGCGCCGGCGCTGGTGCTGTATTTCTGGAGCCTGAACGAACTGTCGACGTTCGGCTGGCTCGCCGCCGTCGCGCTGGCCTTTGCTTCGGCACTGCGGCTGGCGCGCTTCAACGTCAGCATCGAGGATACGACCAAGCCCGAGTGGACCAAGGGCTTCTTCACAGGTGTCCCCGCGCCAGCCGGGGCGATGCTGGCGGTGCTGCCAATCAATCTGTATCTGTCCGGCCTGCCGCGCTTTGCCGGGCATGCGGCACTGGTGGCGGTGTTCACGGTGATCGTCGCCGCGCTGATGGTGTCGCGCATCCCGACCCTTTCCGGCAAGGGTCGCAGCGGCCCGATCCCGCGCGAGCGGGTGATTCCGCTGGTCGCGATCGTGCTCGGCGTGGTGTTCCTGCTGGTCAGCCACCCGTTCCCCACCGTGTCGGCCATCACCGTCCTGTATCTGGCCCTGCTGCCGATCGGCCTTGGCCGCTATGCCCGGCTGAAGCGGGCGCATGAGGCCGGCCAGCTGCCATGACGGCGGCCGCGCCGGACATCGCGGTCGTCGGGTCGATCAATCTCGATATCGTCGTCCGGACGGCGCGTCTGCCGCGACCGGGCGAGACCGTGCATGGCGACAGCGTGACGCTGACGCTGGGCGGCAAGGGCGCCAATCAGGCCGTTGCCGCCCGTCGTCTGGGCGCAAACGTCCTGTTCGTCGGACGCACGGGCACCGATGGCTTCGGCGGCATCGTCCGGGACCACCTGACGCGGTATGCCGTATCGCTCGCCGATATCGGCACGAGTGCGACGGCAAGCACCGGCATGGCCACCATCGGCATCGATTCGACCGGGCAGAACGCCATCACCGTGGTTGCCGGGGCGAATGCCGAGGTGTCGGCGGACGATGTCGCCGCGGTCGCCGCGCGTCTCACCCGTGCCCGTGTGCTGCTGTTGCAGTGCGAAACCCCTGCCGCGGCCTCGCTGGCCGCCGCCCGGCTGGTCCGTGACGCTGGCGGCGTGGTGATTCTCGATCCGGCTCCGGTTCCGGCAGACGGCATTGCCGCCTTTGCCGGTCTGGCCGGCGTCGTCACCCCCAACGAAACCGAAGCCGCCGCGCTGACCGGCATTGCCGTCACATCGCGCGATTCGGCCGGGGCTGCGGCGCTTTGCCTGCGGGCTATGGGGTTCGAGCGGGCCATCGTCAAATGCGGCGGGGCCGGACTGGTGCTGGCCGAGGGCGATTCGACGGCCTTTATCGCGCCGTTTCCGGTTGTGGCGGTCGATACGGTCGCTGCGGGCGACTGTTTCAACGCCGGCCTTGCCTATGCCTTGGCGCGCGGCGACAGATTCGCCGATGCGGCGCGGTTTGCGGCCGCCACCGGCGCGCTGGCGGTGACCCGCAGAGGGGCAGCAGAGGCCGCGCCAACCCTCCAGGACGTCGACAAACTGCTCTCAGCCACCCTCTGAGCGCCTGTTTTGGCTGGACAATCTCCTGTCATCTCTCTGAAATTTAACAGTTTATAAAGGATTGATGCCCCGCGGAGGTCGCA
>CALCZO010000009.1 GCA_937903315.1 uncultured Alphaproteobacteria bacterium | reverse complement strand
TGCCGCTCGTTTCCGAGCAGGAACTTGGCGTAATCCCAGCCCCTGTTGACCTCTCCGACCAACTGATCGCCCGGAACGCGCACCGAATCGAAGAAAATCTCGTTGATCTCGACCGAACCGTCGATCATCCGGATCGGCCGCACAGTAACGCCCGGCGACCGCAGATTGACGAGAAAGAACGAGATTCCGGCCTGCTTCCGCGCCTCCGGATCGGTGCGCGCGAGGACAAAAATCCAGTCGGCATACTGGGCGAGCGTCGTCCAGGTCTTCTGCCCGTCGAGCACCCAGTCGTCGCCGTCGCGGGTCGCGCGGGTCCTCAGGCTGGCGAGATCGGACCCGGCGCCCGGCTCGGAAAAGCCCTGACACCACCAATCGTCCAGCGTGGCGATGCGCGGCAGGAACCGCCGTTTCTGCGCCTCGCTGCCGAAGGTGTAGATGACCGGGCCGACCATCTGGACGCCGAAGGACAGGGCTTCTGGTGCCGGAAACTGCTGCGTCTCGTCGCGGAAGATCATCTGCCACAGCGGCGACCAGCCGGTGCCGCCCCATTCGACCGGCCAATGGGGCACCGCCCAGCCCTTCGCATGCAGGATGCGCGTCCATTCGGTGAGGGCGGCACGATCAGGCTTGCGGCCGAGTTCGAGCGTCCGGCGGGTTGAAACCGGCAGGTTTTCGGCGAAAAATGCCCGGACCTCGCGGCGGAAGGCGCGGGCCTCCTCCGGCAGGACGATGTCGATCAGTGCCTCGCCATGCTCCCCGCCGCCCATCGCCTCACCCCTTCTTGCCGGTCACATGGCGCCGGAAATCCGGCTTGCGTTTTTCGCGGAAGGCATCGCCGCCTTCCCTGGACTCGGCGGTCTCATAATAGAGGCTCAGCGCCGCCATGCCCATCGAAGCGATGCCGCGGATGCTCTCGGTATCGGCATTGAACGACCGCTTGGCCAGCGCCAGCGCCGTCGGGCTGCGCTCCATCAGTTCGGCGCACCAGCGATCAACCTCGGCGTCAAGCTCGTCATGCGGCACGACAGTGTTGATCAGCCCCATCCGCTCGGCCTCGGCGGCGGTGTAGCGGCGGCACAGGTACCAGATCTCGCGCGCCTTCTTCTCGCCGACGAGGCGGGCGAGATAGGCGGTGCCAAAGCCGGGATCGACCGAGCCGACCTTCGGCCCGACCTGACCGAACTGGGCCTTGTCCGATGCGATCGTCAGGTCGCAGACGGTGGCCAGCACATTGCCGCCGCCGATGGCAAAGCCCTGCACCCGCGCGATCACCGGCTTGGGCACATCGCGGATCAGGCTCTGCAGTTCCTCGATCGGCAGGCCGATGGTGCCGCGCCCGTCATACTGGCCGTCATGCGCGCTCTGGTCGCCGCCGGTGCAGAAGGCCTTGTCGCCGGCCCCGGCCAGCACGATGACGCCGATGGATTTGTCCCAACCCGCCTTCTGGAACGCGTCGATCATCTCGTCGACGGTCTGGCCGCGGAAGGCATTGTACTTGTCGGGTCGGTTGATGGTGATGCGGGCGACGCCGGCCGGCCGCACCTCGTAGAGAATGTCCTCATAGGTCATGGTGGTCTCCTCCCGTTCAGGATGCGGCGGCCTTCAGGGCCTCGCGGGCAATGATGAGTTTCATGATCTGGGCCGTGCCGTCGCCGATCTGGAGGCCAAGCACATCACGCAGGCGCTGTTCGAACGGCAGGTCGACGCTCCAGCCGGCGTGGCCGTGCATCAAGAGGCAGGTCTGCACCACCTCGAACGCCAGCTTGGGCGCCCACCACTTGCACATCGCCGCCTCGGACGTGTGCGGCACGCCGGCATCCTTGGCGGCCAGCGTGCGGTAGCACAGCATCCGCGCCGCCGTGACCATGGTCTCGGCCTCGGCGAGCGGGAACGTCACGCCCTGATTGTCGCTCAGCGCCTTGCCGAAGGCCTTGCGGCCCTGAACATAGGCCCATGTCTCGGCCAGCGAGACGCGGGCGACCGCCAGACACTGCAACCCGATCAAAGCGCGGGAAAAATCGAACCCCTGCATCACCTGCACGAAGCCGGTGCCCTCCGCGCCGAGCCGCTGACGGGCCGGAACCCGGACGGAATCGAAGAAGATCGACCCGCGCCCGACTGCGTGCTGGCCCAGATCGGTGAACCGCGAGCGGGAAATGCCGGGGCTGTCCATCCGCACCAGAAAGGCGGAAATGCCGCGCGCACGCTCGGCCGCGGTGCCGGTGCGGGCAAAGACCACCGCCCAGTCGGCCTGATCGGCCATCGAGATCGAGGTCTTTTCGCCATCGAGGATGTAGTCGTCGCCATCGCGCACGGCGCGCAAGGCCAGCGACCCCGCATCCGAACCGCCCTGCGGTTCGGTCAGGGCAAGGGCGATGAGGCTTTCGCCGGACGCGACAGCCGGCAGGATCGCCGCCGCAAGATCGGGTGCCGCGTATCCGGCGACGATCGCGCCGCAGAGCGATCCGAGAAGCTGGATATAGGCAACATTGAAATCGCCCTCGGCAATCGCCTCGGTCACGATGCCGCAGGTGACATGATCGACGCCGAGACCGCCGTAGTTTTCAGGAAAATCAACGCCGATCAGGCCGAGCGCCCCCATCTGGCGCCGAAGCTCCATCGAAATGACGCCGGACTTCTCGGTCGCCTTGTAGCGTGGTGCCAGCACCGATGCAGCGAACCGCGCCGCCGTCTCGCGAAACGCCGCCTGCTCCGCGCTCCAGCCGAGCAGGACCTCGTCACGGCCCATTCCCGTCGCCTCAGCCATGTCCGTCTCCGGTCGCTCTGATACAGGGATCAATACAGCAATACCTTGCCGCATTTCCACTGCGTAACAGGCCATCCAGAAATGTCAATAGCTTGCTACGTTATCGCAGAAGCGGATGAAACAGGCGCTTGACAGATCGCCGCCACGGCCGTCCCCTCGCCGGGACGCCCCCTGCCCACCTGACGCGCCAAGGAGTTCGCATGACCAGCCTCGTCCCGATCGGTATCGTCGTGTCTTCGGACCGGGCGGCGGCGGGGATTTACGAAGACAGGGGCGGGCCGGCCATCCGCGACTATCTCGCCGAGGTGCTGACCTCGCCGTGGCGTCCGGTGCTGCATGTGGTGCCCGATGACCGCGCGACACTCGCGCACACCCTGCGGACGCTTGCTGACGAGGATGGCTGTCCGCTGATCCTGACCACCGGGGGGACCGGCCCCTCCCCGCGCGATGTCACGCCGGAAGCGACCATGGATGTCTGCGACCGGCTGATGCCCGGCTTTGGCGAAGCGATGCGCCTTGCCAGCCTCAGGGAAGTACCGACCGCGATCCTGTCGCGCCAGATCGCCGGGACACGCAAGGGCAGCCTGATCATCAACCTGCCGGGCAAGCCCGCATCGATCCGCACCTGCCTCGACGCTGTCTTCGCCGCCGTGCCCTATTGCATCGATCTAATGGGCGGCCCGAGGCTCGAAACCGACCCGGCACGCTGCAAGGCTTTCAGGCCGGCAGGCGCCTGAAGCCGCGCAATCATTGCGGCAATAAGCCGCCCGACACGTCTGTTCTATAGTTGACAAAGCAAAACCAACGTATCGAAATCTCACTATTTAAAATTTTATCATAATTATTATCCTCTTCGTCGGCTTAACAAGCGTACCCAAAAATTCTTTAATATTAACCACGTCATTCGAACGGATGACGCCTGACGAATCATGCCTTGACACTGAAATGACCGCTGCATAACGATGATTAAGTTTTGCTTACCGTGGCCTTTCTACTGCGATCTTATTTTGAATCACTCGCAGTAAACGGCAAGCAATCCACCGATTTAACGAGGCAGCAAAGCGACCTCAACAGTACGGCGTAAATTTAAAACGCGTATATTTTTGAGTAAGTCGCATTGACGCCTCTCCTGACCTTGGGAGGTTATTATGGCTATTTTCCGCGGAACCACTGGCGCTGACTCATTTTCCGGCGCAGCAGGGACAAACACACTTTATGTCTTCCAGGTCAGCGAAATCTCAAACGCAGATCGGGTCAGGGGCTCTGCCCTGCTCTCGGCGATCGACCGGTTGCAGCTGCTCGATGGCGGCACCCTGACAACGACCGCCCTGACCGGCGTCAGCGAACTCGAACAGCTTATCCTGTCGCTGACAGGCAACGCGGTGACGGTCACCGCCAACCTCGCCAAGGGCTCGGCAGACGGCACGCTCCGCATCATCGACCAGGACGGATCGAGCCGCATTACGGTTCTCTCCGACAGCGCTGGCGTCGTGATTATCGAAATCGGCGCCGGTGTCGACACGGTGATCGGCGGCGGCGGCAGTGAAACGGTGATGGTCGCGGCATCCGACATCGGCGGCAGCGATACATTCGTCGGCGGCGGCGGCATCGACCGCCTGATCATCACGACCGCCGGAACGCTGTCGCTGAGCCGCCTTTCAGGCGTCGAGGGGATCGAGAAGCTGCAGCTGATGCGCGGCGGCTCGGTGTCGATCGGCAACGGGTTCTTCGGCTCGTCGGCTCTGGTCCAGGGCACGAGCAACGATGACGTTGTCAATGCGACCGCCATTTCCGACACGGATGTCCGCTACATGCTCGGCGGCGGCGACGATACGGTTCTGGGCTCAACACAGTCCGACATCGTCATGGTCGATGGCGCGCACATCAACGCCGCAGACGACATCGATGCCCGCGGCGGCACCGACCGTCTGGAGATCGACGGCGGCACCGTGGCTGCCGGTTCGCTGGCCAACTATGACAATTTCGAGCGGATCCGACTGTCGAACTCGGTGCGCTTGTCGTTGCAGGACGGCGATATCGAGGCCCGTCCGACGATCGAACTGCTCAGCGGCAACAATCTCGTCAACGGTTCGGACCTGATCGAGGACCAGCTTCTGGTCGATGGCAGCGCCGGCTATGAAACCGTGATCGGCGGTGCCAACAACGATGTCCTGCGCTCGTGGGACGGCAAGATGTCGTCGCACGACGTCTTCGACGGTGGCGATGGCTTCGACACGCTCCGTCTTGCGGGTGGCGGCACGTTCTCGGCCACAAAGCTGGCCAATGTGACCAACATCGAGCGCGTGCATCTGCTTGACGGCGGTTCGGCGACAATCGGCGAAGGCGTGTTCGACGGCAACGGTCTGCTTCAGGGGTCTTCGGAAGACGACACCTTCAACGCCACCGGCATCACCACCGGCGGCGTGACATCGCGCACCGGCACGGGAACCGACCGGATTTACGGTTCGCAGGCCGACGACACCTTCATTTTTGACAGTTCCGGCGCGCTCGGTGCGACCGACGTCGTCGACGGCAATGCCGGCAACGACACGCTCGTCGCTGACGGCGTCAACGCCGCCGCCAACGCCATGCTCGGCGTTTCCGACATCGAGACGGTCATCGTTCGCGGTGGCACCACGCTCACACTGCTCGATTCGATTGCTGACACCTCGGTCAATCTGATCGCGGAATCGGGCAACAACACGGTCGATGGCTCCAGCCTGACGACGCTGCGTGTGCTCGCCACGACAGGCACGGGCGGCGATTCCATCTCCGGTGGTGCGGCGAACGACGAGTTCACGCTGACGACCGACTCCTTCACCGGCATCGACGGCAACGCCGGCTTTGACGTCATCAAGGTCGACACCACGGCGACCACGCTCGACATGGCGACCTGGTCGGCGCGCATCGAGGATATCGATGTCATCGACATGCGCGGCGTCACGGTCAACGAACTGCTGGTGTCCGAAGCCGCCGTCGAGGCGATCGCGGAGGGCGGCCGCGTCTATGTGATCGGCAACGATACCGACGAAGTGACCTTCGACGGCGGCTGGACGATCACCGCCCTCGGCGAGACGCACCCGGACCTGCCCGGTTTCACCTTCACGGAATACTCGAAAGGCGACGTCCGGGTTCTGGTCGACGGGACGATTCCGCCCGGCGGCATCAGCGGCGTGTCGACCCCGACCGCACCGGTCGTCGATCTGAACGGTGCCGACGCCTTCCTGAACTTCACGGCCAGCTACACCACTGGCGACGGCCCGCTGGCGATTGCCGCCAACGACCTGACGATCACCGACACCGACACGCTGCAGAACATCCAGACGATGTCGGTCACAATGACCGGTCACAGCGCGGGCGACGGCATCTCGCTGACCACCACCGGCGTGGTTCTGGCGGCCAACAATGGCCTTGGTGTCTCGGCCAATGGGTCGTCGATCATCATCACCGGCGTTGCCTCGCGTGATGTGTATCAGTCCGTCCTTCAGGAAATCGTGTTCGAGAATTCCCAGACCACGGGCATCGTCAGCGACGGGCCCCGCGTCATCACCGTCACGGTGACCGACACCCTGAACGAGACAAGCGATCCGGTGACGTCGACCATCGATGTCACGCGCGCCAACACGGCGCCGGTCGCCGTGGCCGATACGGTGACAACCAACGAAGACACTGCCGTTACCTTCAACCCGCTGGCCAACGATACGGATGCGGATGCCGACGCGCTGACGATCAACGAGATCGACGGCCAGACCATTGCCTCTGGACAGACGATCACGCTGACCGACGGGGGCGTATGGCGACC
>CALCZO010000008.1 GCA_937903315.1 uncultured Alphaproteobacteria bacterium | reverse complement strand
GGTGCCGATGTTGCGGCGATGATGGTGCGCTCCGGTATGGCCGTTGCGTTTGGCGATTACCTTGTGGAGGAAGCCGAGGCGCGCAATGCGATGGCGGGTCTTTGGGCCGGCGACTTTGAAACGCCGTCCGAATGGCGTGAACGCAACCGTCGCGACCCTCTCCAGCCGCCGTCCCAGCCGCCCGCATCGGTCCCGCTGCCACCGCGCAGGCCTTGAGCGGGCTGCTGGCCGTGTGCGCCACCACACACACCGCCGCGCGGCGGCAGGCTAGGACCTGCGTGCAGGCGCCGTTGCCCAATGGCGCCTGCATCAAGCGAACCAACTCGGCGCGGCATCAGGCCGCGCTTTTTTTGTTGGCTCCGGTCGCAGCTTTGTTGACCCGGTCCGGGCGTCATGATCCTTTTGGTAGCGACAGGGAGACGTGCGATGAAGCTCTATGACGGGGGGCGTGTCCCCAATGCCCGCAGGGTTCGGATTTTTCTGGCCGAAAAGAACATCGCTGTCCCGACCGAGCCGGTCGATCTCGGGCGCAACGATCACAAGACCGAGGCGTTCTCCGCTCTCAATCCGTTGCAGCGCGTGCCTGTTCTGGTGCTCGACGACGGGACGGTTCTGACCGAGTCGATCGCCATCTGCCGCTATTTCGAGGAGATGCATCCCGCACCCGCCCTGTTCGGCGAAGGGGCCAGGGGCAGGGCGCTGGTCGAGATGTGGCAGCGGCGGCTCGAATTCGAATTGTATCTGCCTGTTGCTTATGCGTTCCGGCATCTTCATCCGGCGATGGCGACCTATGAAGTGCCGCAGGTGGCCGAATGGGGCGAAACCAATCGTGTCCGTGCGCTGGCGTATCTGGCGCAGCTTGACGCCGACCTTGGCGACCGGCCGTTCATTTGCGGCGATACATTCTCTGTTGCCGACATCACCGGGCTTGTTGCGCTCGACTTCTTGAAAGCCGCGCGTATCGCGATGCCCGAGAGCCTTTCCAACGTGCGTCGCTGGCATCAGGCGCTGGCAGCCCGCCCGGGGGCACAGGCGTGAGAGCGCGCATCGCCGCCGCGCTGCTGGCGGTTGCCGGGCCTGTGGGGGCGGCGGAGGATACGCCGTTCAAGGGCCCCGGCGACAGCCTGATGCAGGTGACGGGCGAGGCGCTTCAGCGCGAGATCACCGGCAACACGTTGAGCGGCCGCCACACCACCGGCATGCCCTACAGCGAATATCATGCGCCGGACGGGCGGATCTACGGGCACAACAACCATGTTCCGGTGCGTGACGGCTGTTGGGTCGTCCGCAACGACGACGTCTGCTACAGCTACGAGAAAGGCCCGGCCCCCGGCGTGTTCTGCTGGCGGTTCTATCGTGCCCCCGGCGGCTATACGATTTATCTGCCGCGCTCCGGCACCGTCGGAACCGCCAAGCTCGAGCAGGGCAACCCCAACGGATTTGACGATGGCGGCCAGCCGTGGAGCTGCGACGCGCTGCTCTCCCGGTTGCCGCAAGGAGCGACGCCACATGACCTACTCCAGCCTGCTCGTTTCCGCTGACGGTCCCGTTACAACCCTGACGCTCAACCGTCCGGACAAGCTGAACGCGTTTTCAGCCGCATTGCATGCCGATCTGCGCGCGGCGCTTGCGGCGGCGGCGGACGACCGGACGGTGCATGTTGTCGTGCTGACCGGGGCAGGGCGCGCCTTTTCCTCGGGGCAGGACCTGACCGAAAACCTGCCGCGTCATGCGGACGGGCGGATCGACCTGTCCGGTCCGTTGATGCGCGATTACAACCCGCTGGTCGAGACCTTGACGTCATATCCCAAGCCGGTGATCGCGGCCCTGAACGGGCCGGCGGTGGGCGCTTCCATGAACATCGCGCTGGCCTGCGACATCGTGGTTGCCGCGCGCTCCGCCTATCTTCAGGAGGCCTTCGCCCGCATCGCACTGGTGCCCGATGCTGGTGGTACGTGGATCCTGCCGCGGCTGGTTGGCGTCAAGCGGGCGCTGGCGCTGTGCATGACGGCGGAGAAAATTCCTGCGGATGAGGCGCTCGGCATGGGGTTGGTATTCAAGGTTTTCCCCGACGAGAGCTTTGCCGCCGATGTCGCGGCCTTCGCCGGAGCGCTCGCGGCCGGGCCGTTGTTTGCCTTCGCACTGATGAAAAAGGCGCTTGCTGCCAGCCTCGGCAACACGTTGCCGGCGCAGCTGGCGCTGGAGGCCGACCTGCAGCAACTGGCGGCGGATCACCGTGATTTTGCCGAAGGAGTCGCCGCGTTCCTGCAAAAGCGCGGCCCGCGGTTCGCGCCGCCGTCCTGATGGGGCAGGGCAGGGTGTGCAATCTCGGTGACGAACCTGTAGCCCTATTCTGACGCGGCCGGCTACCATTAAGGCTTTGCTAACCAGCCCTTGCCAGGCTGGCCCTGTCGCGTCCGGTCAGGCACGCTGCTGACCGTCCCCGCCGGGCGCCTCGATAAGAGGAGACAGGCCTATGTGGTTGGTGCGCTTGCCCTTCGTGTCCCCTTCATCTCTCGCCGCGTCGGATGCGCGCAGGCGGGACATCGCGGCTCTTCTGACGAACCGTCAGCAGGCCGGTCATTCGGGGGACGTCTCGGCCAGTCTGTTCGGCCCGCCATTGCCGCTCGAATACCCCGGATGATACCGTGTTCCGACGTCGCCTTGGCGGACAACCGCCGGACCCAGCGGCGTAACGGCTGTCCGTTACGCCGCATCTGGCTTCAGCGTTCGAGGCGCGCCAGCAGGCTGGAGGTATCCCAGCGGCCGCCGCCCATCTTCTGCACTTCCGAATAGAACTGATCGACCAGCGCGGTCACCGGCAGGTTGGCCCCATTGCGGCGGCCTTCTGACAGAACGATGCTGAGATCCTTGCGCATCCAGTCGACGGCAAATCCGAAGTCGAACTTGCCCTGGTTCATCGTCTTGCCGCGGTTCTCCATCTGCCATGACCCGGCGGCCCCCTTCGAGATGACGTCGATCACGGCCTCGATGTCGAGCCCCGCCTTCTTGCCGAAGTGAACGCCTTCCGCCAGCCCTTGCACCAGACCGGCGATGCAGATCTGGTTGATCATCTTGGCCAGCTGGCCGGCGCCCGAAGGACCGAGCAGACGGCAGGCACGGGCATAGGCCATGATCACCGGCTCAGCCCTCGCATAGACAGCCGGATCGCCGCCGCACATCACGGTGAGCATGCCATTTTCCGCGCCGGCCTGTCCGCCCGAAACCGGCGCGTCGATGAAATCGAACCCGCGCGTGCGCGCCTCCGCTGCCAGTTCCCGCGCCACTTCCGCGCTGGCTGTTGTGTTGTCGACGAAGATCGCGCCCTTCTTCATGCCATGGAACGCGCCATCCGGACCGATGGTCACGGTCCGCAGGTCATCGTCGTTGCCGACGCAGGCGAACACGACATCCTGTCCGGTCGCGGCGGCCTTCGGCGTCGCTGCACTGGCCCCGCCATGCTGTCCGACCCATTTCTCGGCCTTGGCGGTGTTGCGGTTGTACACCGTGACATCGTGACCGCCCTTGGCCTTGAGATGCCCGGCCATCGGATAGCCCATTACGCCCAGCCCGAGAAAAGCGACCTTCGCCATATCCTGCTCCTGTGTTGATGCATTTTGTTGTCTGACAACGGCTTAGACCATGCCGAAACAAAGGGAAACCCGGTTTTCTCTGATCAGGTGTGTGACATCGGCCGCCCTGCGGTCGGTTGTCCCGGCGGCATAAATTCATCACGCGGGTGGTTGACCGCGACCCCGGCTTTCTGTCCAACATCATCGGTCAGGTTCAACCAAGGTATGTTTGAGAATGAGCACCCAAGAGGCCGTGATCGCCGCATTGTCCGCCATTGTCGGTCCGGATGGAAGGACCCCGCTGCCGCGCTCGGGTGCGCTGTCAACGATCGCCATTGCCGGTGGAAAGGCCTATTTCTCGATTGCGATCGACCCCGCGCGGGCAAAGGACATGGAGCCGATGCGCAGGGCGGCCGAAACCGCCGCGGCCGCTGTTGCCGGCCTCAGCGGCGCGGTGGTGACGCTGACCGCCGATCGTGATCCGGCGCCGGCCCAGCCGGCCCGGCCTGCCGGTCGCGCGGCCGGCGGTGGCAAGCTGGCCGTTCCGGGGATCAAGCACATCATTGCGGTTGCCAGCGGCAAGGGTGGCGTCGGCAAATCGACGACCTCTGCCAATCTGGCGCTGGCCCTGCATCGGATGGGCAAGAAAGTCGGCGTGCTCGATGCCGACGTCTACGGCCCGTCGATGCCCAAGCTGTTCGGCCTTGTCGGCCGCCCGGTCATGGCGGCCAACAACATGCTGACGCCGCTGGACGGGTTCGGTCTCAAGGTCATGTCGATCGGGTTCCTCGTCGAGGAAGAGAGCGCGATGATCTGGCGTGGACCGATGGTGATCAGCGCGCTGCAGCAGATGCTGCGCGAGGTGGCATGGGGCGATCTCGACGTTCTGGTCGTCGACATGCCGCCCGGCACCGGCGATGCGCAGTTGACCATGGCCCAGAACGTGCCGCTCGCGGGGGCCGTGATCGTCTCGACACCTCAGGATCTCGCCCTGATCGATGCACGCCGCGGCATCACCATGTTCCGCAAGGTCGATGTTCCGATCATCGGCGTGGTCGAGAACATGTCGACGTTCATCTGCCCCACCTGCGGAACCCGCCACGACATTTTCGGCCATGGCGGAGCGCGCCAGGAAGCCGAACGCATCGGCGCGCCGTTCCTCGGTGAAATCCCTCTTGCCATGGCGATTCGCGAAAAATCGGATGCGGGCCGCCCGATCGTCGTGACCGAACCCGATGGTCCCCATGCCAGCGCCTATCTCGAGATCGCGGCCAAGGTCTGGCAGACGCTGGAAAGCGGGCAGATGGCCAGCGCCGGGCCTAAAATTATCTTCGATCAATAAGCAAATAAAATGAGCGGTTTAGCCTAACGCGGCAGAACGCATTTTTGCGCGTTCTGCCGGTAAAAAGGGGTTTGCTTCGCGCCCTGATTCTGCAATGGTTCGGCCAGCCATGCGATCAAGGTCTCATCGCATGAAGCTTGCAAAGAGTTGTTCTGGGAGGAAATCCATGAAGCGTCGTCAATTTCTCACCGCGGGCGCTGGTCTCGCCGCTACGGCGGTCGCTGCCCCCGCGATTGCCCAGTCTTCGCCTGAGGTGAAGTGGCGCGTCACATCCAGCTTCCCGAAGTCGCTGGATACCATCTACGGCGCCGCCGAAGTGATGGCCAAGTTCGTTTCGGAAGCCACGGACGGCAAGTTCCAGATTCAGGTTTTTGCAGCGGGCGAAATCGTCCCTGGCCTTCAGGCGGCTGACGCAGTCTCGTCGGGCACGGTCGAGATGTGCCACACCGCGCCGTATTACTACGTCGGCAAGGATCCGACCTTCGCGTTCGGCACGGCTGTGCCCTTCGGCCTCAACGCGCGCCAGCAGAACGCGTGGATGATGCACGGCGGCGGCCTGCAGCTGATGAACGAGTTCTACGCCAAGTACAACATGATCGGCATGATGGGTGGCAACACCGGCTGCCAGATGGGTGGCTGGTTCCGTAAGGAAGTCAAGACCGTCAACGATATCAAGGGCCTGAAGATGCGCATCGGCGGCTTTGCCGGCCAGGTGCTCACCAAGCTTGGCGGTGTTCCGCAGCAGATCGCCGGTGGCGACATCTACCCGGCGCTCGAGAAGGGCACCATCGACGCGGCCGAATGGGTCGGTCCGTACGATGACCAGAAGCTCGGCTTCAACAAGGTCGCTCCATTCTTCTACTATCCGGGCTGGTGGGAAGGCGGTGCGATGCTGCACTTCCTGATCGGCAAGGAGAAGTTCGAAGCGCTGCCGAAGGCGTACAAGGCGATCCTTGAGGCCGCTTGCCACACGGCGAACGTTGACATGCAGGCCAAGTATGACGCCAAGAACCCCGCTGCGCTGATCGATCTGGTCCGCAACGGCGGCGCCCAGCTTCGTGCCTATCCGCAGGAAGTCATGGAAGCCTGCCTCAAGGCCGCCAATGAAGTCTATGCCGAGACCAGCGCCAAGAACCCGGCCTTCAAGAAGGTCCATGACGCGCATATGGCCTTCCGCAACGATGGCTATCTGTGGTGGCAGATCGCCGAGTACACCTTCGACAACTTCATGATCCGTACCCGCCAGCGCGGCTGATCGGTATCATCAAGGAACAGCAGGAACGGCGCCGGGAGGCGCCGTTTTTGTTTGCCGTTGCGACAATGCGGCGCTTTATCATTAGAGACATAACCATTACTATCGGACCGGCCCCGTACTGACTGTACGGTCGCTGGTCTTTTCTTCCCTTGGAGTTGTCTCAATGAAGCGCCGTCAATTTCTCACCGCCGGCTCTGCCGGCCTTGCCGCTGCGACAATGGCTGCACCGGCGATTGCCCAGTCTGCGCCGACCATCAAGTGGCGTTTGACATCAAGTTTCCCGAAGTCGCTGGACACGATCTACGGCGGCGCGGAAGTGTTCTCGAAGTATGTTTCCGAAGCGACCGACGGCAAGTTCCAGATCCAGTGCTTTGCCGCAGGCGAGATCGTGCCTGCGCTTCAGGCGGTTGACGCGGTGCAGAACAATACCGTCGAACTGGCCCATACCTGCCCGTACTATTTCATCGGCAAGGATCCGACCTTTGCGCTCGGCACGGCCATTCCATTTGGCCCCAACTCACGCCAGCAGACCGCGTGGATGATGCACGGCGGCGGCATGCAACTGCTCAACGAGTTCTTTGCCACCTATAACAGCTACGCCCTGCTTGGCGGTAACACCGGCACCCAGATGGGTGGTTGGTTCCGCAAGGAGATCAAGACCGCGGCTGACCTCAATGGTCTCAAGTTCCGTATGGGCGGCTTTGCCGGCATGGTGATGTCCAAGCTGGGCTCCGTGCCCCAGATGATCGCGGGCGGCGACATCTATCCCGCGCTCGAGAAGGGCACGATCGACGGCGCCGAATGGGTGGGGCCGTATGATGATGCCAAGCTCGGCTTCAACAAGGTGGCGCCCTACTACTACTATCCCGGCTGGTGGGAAGGTGGTGCGATGATCCAGTTCATGTTCAACCTGCAGCGCTGGAATGAATTGCCCAAGAGCTACAAGGCGATCTGCGAGGCGGCTGCGCTTTATACGCACACCGACATGCAGGCCAAGTATGATCAGAAGAACCCTGCCGCCCTGATCGATCTGGTCCGCAATGGCGGCACCCAGCTTCGCGCCTTCCCCAATGACGTGCTCGAGGCATGCTACAAGGCCGCGCAACAGGTCTATGCCGAAACCTCGGCCAAGAACGCCAACTTCAAGAAGATCTACGAAGCCCAGAACGAAGCGGTCAAGAACGGCTATCTGTGGTGGCAGGTTGCCGAATACACCTATGACAACTTCATGATCCGTCAGCGCCAGAAGGGCTGATCCAGCCGCTTCGACCTCCGGTCAGTAAAAAAGAACGGCACCCAATCGGGTGCCGTTCGCGCTTGCAGTGCCGTCAGGCGCGGCGGGACAGCCCGCCCGCGCTTGCGGTGAGCGATCAGAACTTGGGCGGAGCGACATCGAACCCGCCGCCAGCCGGC
>CALCZO010000007.1 GCA_937903315.1 uncultured Alphaproteobacteria bacterium | reverse complement strand
CTCCGTCCAAGGTGACAGCTTCAGATTTGGCCAGATCGTCGCTCATCGCATTCTCCAGCGGCTCGGCGTGCGATCCAACGAACCCGGCGCGAGTGATGCTGGCTATGCCAAACCGCAACCGGCACGTTTCCGTTTTGTCGATGAGCCCTCGAACCCGATCCGTCGCCGGCAGATTGATCCGAAGGCGGAGCCGAACACCAACCCGTCGATGAAATCGGTTCGCGATTATCACGGCCCGTTTTATGGGAAGGACACGACGCCGCGGTTCTCCGTCTCGAAGAATTTCCTTCTTGCCGATCCACCGCTCGACCGCAACGCAGGCGAGAAAGCCGAGTATCTCGCGGCTCTCGAGGAAGTGAAGCGTCGCGGTGGTTCGCCGGACATCAATTCGACCACGCGAACGGCGGATCAGACAGTGGCGGCGCTGTTCTGGGCTTATGATGGCGCCAAACTGATCGGGACGCCGCCGCGGCTCTACAATCAGGTGTTGCGCCGGGTCGCTTGGCTCCAACGCAAGCCGAATGACATCGAGGATACCAAGAATGTCGAGGAAGGTGTTCGGTTGTTCGCACTGGCCAATGTGGCGATGGCCGATGCCGGAACGCTCGCCTGGAGCGAGAAATATGCACACAATTACTGGCGTCCGTTGACCGGCGTGCGCGAACATGGCGACGGCGTCGGAGGCACGCCGCCCTATGGTCTGGCTGCGGGAGGAGCACAGACCGTGGGGACTGTGGGCGATCCATTCTGGGAAGCGCTTGGAGCGCCGTCCACCAACACCAGTGATCTGTCGTTCAAGCCCCCGTTCCCGGCCTATCCGTCCGGCCATGCCACCTTCGGCGCGGCCGCCTTCCAGATCGCCCGATTGCACTACAACTGGCGGGACGGTGGCCTGCCGGGCAAACGCAAGCCAGATAGGATTGCCTTTGATTTTGTCTCCGACGAACTCAACGGCGTCTCTCGCGACCTGATCGATGAGTACGTTGCGGAGCGGCCGATCGAAGGTCAACGCGGGCTGGTGCGGACCCGAGTGGTCAGGCGTTTCGATAGTCTCTGGCACGCGATCTATGAGAATGCCGCGAGCCGTGTCTATCTCGGAGTGCATTGGCGGTTTGACGCCTTTGCCGCCAAGGATGCCATCCACCCGACGAAGAAGGGTGTGGACGGCCTGCCCTTGCACAGGGATGCGGCGGATATCGACTATGCAACGCAGGGGACTCGTTCGGATGGTCAACCGAGCGTTGGTATCGGCGGCGTTCCGCTTGGGCTTGCCATTGCCGATGACATTTTCGACAATGCCATGTCGCAAAGCCGGATTGTGCCGCCCGATCCGACCGCACCGTTCCGCGTCAACTTGCAGTCCACCAATATTCGGTAGTGGTAATCACGGCATGCCCGACCGCCTTTGGGTTGTCGGGCATAGCCCCCCTCGCCAATCCTTTCCAATTCGTTTATAGCTCGCTCTCCCGGCGCCGTATGGCGTTTTCCGGGACGTTTTTTTGTACTGCGGAGTTCTGCCATGTCTCAGTCCTGGTCGCCGGAAAGCTGGCGTTCGATGCCGATTCAGCAGGTGCCGGACTATCCGGACGCCGATGCGCTGAAGGCGACCGAGGCGCAGCTGGCGACCTTCCCGCCGCTGGTTTTTGCCGGTGAGGCGCGCAAGCTGAAGAAGGCGCTGGCCAAGGTGGCGGCCGGCGAGGCCTTCCTGCTTCAGGGCGGCGATTGCGCCGAGGCGTTTGCCGAGCATTCGGCCGACAACATCCGCGACTTCTTCCGCGTCTTCCTCCAGATGTCGGTGGTGACGACCTTTGCTGCCGCGATGCCGGTGGTGAAGGTCGGTCGCGTCGCCGGCCAGTTCGCCAAGCCGCGCTCCTCGCCCAGCGAAAAGCGCGACGGGCAGGAGCTGCCGTCCTATCGTGGTGACATCATCAACGGCATGGAGTTCACGCCCGAGGCGCGCATCCCCGATCCGCGCCGGCAGGTGGAAGCCTACCGCCAGTCGGCCGCAACGCTCAACCTGCTGCGAGCGTTCGCCACCGGTGGCTATGCCAATCTCGACAACGCCAAGCGCTGGATGCTCGGCTTCGTCGATGGCTCGCCCCAGTCGGGCCGCTATCGCGAACTGTCGGACAAGATCACCCACGCGCTCGATTTCATGCGCGCCATCGGCATCGATCCCGAGACGCACCCCGAACTGCGCGCGACCGATTTCTACACCAGCCACGAGGCGCTGCTGCTCGGCTACGAACAGGCGCTGACCCGCGTCGATTCAACGACCGGCGACTGGTATGCCACGTCCGGCCACATGCTGTGGATCGGCGACCGCACGCGCCAGCCTGATCATGCCCATCTTGAATACTGCCGCGGCGTCAGGAATCCGATCGGCCTCAAGTGCGGTCCGTCGATGACGCCTGACGGGCTGATCCGCCTGATCGACATCCTCAACCCGTCTGACGAGGCCGGGCGGCTGACGCTGATCTGCCGCTTCGGCGCCGACAAGGTGGGCGAGCATCTTCCGGGGCTGATCCGCGCGGTGCAGGCAGCGGGACGGACGGTGGTGTGGTCGTGCGATCCGATGCACGGCAACACGATCACGGCGGCCGGCGGGTTCAAGACCCGGCCGTTCGACCGCGTGTTGCAGGAGGTGCGCCAGTTTTTCGCCATCCACGAGGCCGAAGGCAGCTATGCCGGCGGGGTACATCTGGAAATGACCGGCAAGAACGTCACCGAATGCACCGGCGGCGCCCGCGTCGTTACCGAGGCGGCGCTGGCTGACCGCTACGATACCCAGTGCGATCCGCGTCTCAATGCCGAGCAGTCGATCGAGATGGCGTTCCTGATCGCCGATCTGCTCAACCACGAGCGGCAGGTGCGCCAGCCGGCGCGGCCGGAAGCGGCGGAATAACGTTTGACCGGCTGTTAACCGGATTTGTTGCCGGGATGTTAAACTGTCCCGGTCAATCTGGTCGGACAGTTTAACCCATTGGCTCAGGTCCGTTTGCGGGGAGCGAACGTCGCATCGGACCTCAGCAGCCGAAATGGGGGAGCGCCGGCAGCAATGCCGGCTGAGGGGCGGATGGCCCGGCCGCGAAAGCGCGCCGGGCTTTCCTTTTGCGGGTGCTGGATAAAAATGGCCACCGGCCTCGCTGGCGCAGGTGCAAGCCTGGATTGGCGGACACGCCATCGCATTTCCAGCCGCATACTCCTATTTCGAGCCTCAACGATCGAAGGAGTGTCCGATGGCCGCCATGCCGGTTCTTTTCCTCTCGCACGGGGCGCCCAACCTCGTGCTGCACGCCACCGCCGCCCGCGATTTTCTCGCCCGGCTTGCTCGCGACCTGCCGCGTCCGAAGGCCATTCTGGTCGTCAGCGCCCATTTCATGACCCGCGAGCCTGCCGTGAGCGCCGATGCCGCGCCGGCGATGATCTACGATTTCGGCGGGTTCGAGCCGGAGCTGCGCGAGATCGTCTATCCAGCGCCCGGCGACCCGGACCTCGCCGGCCGCGCGGTCGCGGCGCTGGCGAGCGCCGGCATTCCGGCTGAGGCGGTGACCAACCGCGGCTATGATCATGGCACATGGGTGCCGCTGGCGCTGCTCTATCCCGATGCCGACATTCCCGTGGTGCAGCTGTCGATCCAGCCCAAGGCCGGGCCGGAGCATCACCTTGCCCTGGGCAAGGCGCTGGCACCGCTGTCGCAGGACGGGGTTCTGATCATCGGCTCGGGTGCACTGACCCACAACCTGCACGAGTTGTTTGGTCACGGCTATGGACTGCACGATCCGGCGCCGGACTGGGTGAGGGATTTCGGCGACTGGATGAACCGGCACATCGAGGCCGGCGCCAACGACGATCTGGTCGCCTACCGGGCGCGGGCGCCGCATGCGGTGCGCAACCATCCAACCGAGGATCATATCCTGCCGCTGCATGTTGCTCTCGGCGCGGCCGCAGGGCGACCGGGGCGACGGCTGCACACCAGCGCGCAGTACGGCGTCCTGATGATGGATGTTTTCGGCTTCGGCATGGAGGTGTGAGGGCATGACGTAACGTCAGAACGGATACGGCCCGCCGGTGAGGGCGGGCCGCTTTCCATACGCGAGGCCAGGTTTGGAAAGAATCGGATTGCGGGGCCGGCAGGGCCGGTCCCGTGAGTTGCGGGTGATCAGTCTGGATCAGAACTTGATATTGGCGCCGGCGCGCACGGTATTCATCGTGTGGTAGCCGTTCTTGCCGCCATTTGCCGAACCGATTCCGAGGTACTGCCAGTCGCCGCGCAGGATGACATTGTCGGTCAAGGCATATTCCGCGCCGAGGCCGGCGACGAAGCCCCATTTGGCATAGGTCGACTTCCACCCGCCGGCGGCGGTCACAAGGCCGGAAACGGGGGTGCGCGGCGGACTGGAATAGAGTTCCCACGTGCCGCTGGCGCCGGTTTCGCGCGTGACGGTTGCGCGCGCCACACCAAGACTTGCGAAAAGCAGCAGCCGGTCGATCGCCCAGCCGGCGCGGGCCTTCACCGCGAAATAGTCATTGATGGTGGTGCGGCCGGTCAAAGTGGTGTTGTAGTTGAAATAGCCGTTAGTCACTGCAGTCGATGTCAAAGTGCCGACCAGAGTGCTGCTGCTGGTGGCGCGGACATCGGCGCGGGTATATTCGCCTTCAAGGCCGACGACGACATCGTCCCACATCGTGTTGTAGCCGATATAGCCGCCGTAGCCGCCCTTGTTGCCGTTGGCGTTGCCGAAGGCATTTGTCGTGCCAAGGTGCGTGCTCAATTCGCTGCTGGAGATGGCCGTGGAGGCTGCGGGCGTCAACAGGTCCGCGTTGTTGAAGCGCGAACTGCCGAAGTTGAAATGTCCGCCTGCATAGGCGCCACTCCAGTCATAGGGACTGGACACGCCGGCCCGGGCCGCCGGTTCCGGCAGCGGGCCGCGCAGGTAGTCGGCGGCAACAGCCGGGGCAATCGACAGGGTCGAAACGGCGAGGGCGGCAACAAGACGCATCAGGAATTCTCCCGAGGAAGACCGGAGTGATCCGGCGAACAGTCCCTGAAGGGTAAAAAAGTAACCTTACTGCCCGGTTAATTGCGCAAAGAAAATTCTGTCTCGTTTCAATTGGTTAGACGCGGCGCGCCATTCATCTTCTGGTAACGTTCGGTCTCCGCTCACGCCCCTGTTGCCCCGGCCGGCGCGCCCCGCTAGAGCTAGGATCATGATGACAAACGCTGTTTTCTCCCGTCCCGAGACGCTGGTCCTGGCCCTTGCACAGGCCAACCCCACGGTTGGCGATGTCGCCGGCAATGCCGCCAAGGTGCGCGCTGCCCGCGCCGTTGCAGCGGGCGAGGGGGCGGACATCGTCATGTTCCCCGAATTGTTCATCGCCGGCTATCCGACCGAGGATCTGGTGCTCAAGCCGGCCTTTGTCGATGCCTGCCGCGCCGAACTGGAAACGCTGGCGCGCGAGACGGCGGACGGCGGCCCGGCGGTTCTGGTGGGCCTGCCGTGGAGCGAAAACGGCAAGCTCTACAATGCCTTTGCTGCGCTCGATGGTGGACGGATCGCTGGCGTCCGGTTCAAGGTCGACCTGCCGAACTACGGCGTGTTCGATGAAAAGCGCGTGTTCGATATCGGCCCGCTGCCCGGCCCGCTTGCGCTGCGCGGCATCCGGCTCGGCCTGCCGATCTGCGAGGACATCTGGGGCGACGAGGTCGTCGAGTGTCTGGTCGAGACCGGGGCCGAGATGCTGCTGGTGCCCAACGGCTCGCCCTACTGGCGCGGCAAGACCGACGAACGGCTGAATGTCGCGGCCGCCCGCGTCACCGAGAGCCGCCTGCCGCTGGTCTATCTCAACCAGACGTCCGGGCAGGACGAACTGGTGTTCGACGGCGCGTCGTTCGGTCTGAATGCCGATTGCTCGCTGGCCTTCCAGATGGACGCGTTCACCGAGGAGGTCGCGATCACCCGCTGGGCGCGGCAGGCCGGCGGCTGGCGCTGCGTTGCCGGGCCGATGGCGACGCCGATCGAGGACGACGAGGCTGATTACGCCGCCTGCATGCTGGGTCTCAGGGATTATGTCGACAAGAACCGCTTCCCCGGCGTTGTGCTCGGCCTGTCGGGCGGTATTGATTCGGCGCTCTGTGCGGCGATGGCGGTCGACGCGCTCGGGGCTGACCGCGTCCACTGCATCATGCTGCCGTTTCGCTATACCTCGCAGGACAGTCTCAAGGATGCCAGGGCCTGCGCCGATGCGCTGGGCGTGCGCTATGACATCGCGCCGATTGCCCCGGCGGTCGAAGGATTCGAGGCGATTCTTGCGCCGCTGTTCGCCGGCAAGGCCCGCGACATCACCGAAGAGAACCTGCAAAGCCGCGCCCGCGGCACGCTGCTGATGGCGATCTCCAACAAGTTCGGCCCGATGGTGGTGACCACCGGGAACAAGAGCGAGATGTCGGTCGGCTATGCCACCATCTACGGCGACATGAACGGCGGCTTCAATCCGATCAAGGACCTGTACAAGATGCAGGTCTACCGCCTTTCCGAACTGCGCAACCGCTGGAAGCCGGCCGGCGCACTGGGCCCGGACGGCGAGATGATCCCGGTCAACATCCTGACCAAGGCACCGAGCGCCGAACTGCGCGACAACCAGAAGGATCAGGATTCGCTCCCCCCTTACGAGGTGCTCGACGGCATTCTCGAACGGCTGGTCGAAAAGGAGATGCGCGTTGCCGATGTCGTCGCCGACGGGTTCGAGTTCGAGACGGTGAAGAAGATCGAGCGGCTGCTCTACATTGCCGAATACAAGCGCCGGCAGGCCGCGCCGGGCGTCAAGGTGACCCGCAAGAACTTCGGCCGCGACCGCCGCTATCCGATCGTCAACCGCTTCCGTGATCCCGGCCACGCGCCGCATCAGCCGGACCGGGCGATCACGCCGGCGCCGGCGACGAGCGCGGTCGATCAGGATCTCTGAGCGGCCGCACCGGCCCCCTGGCAGCAAACCTCAGCCGGGCGTGCGAGCGCGGGCGGGCGGCAGGCCAGAGCAAGTTTCATTCTCTGATTTCACCAGTCGATGAGAAACTTGCATTTTTCGCATCAAACGTTTTGCCCTATACCGTTCATCGATCAATGCGGCGCTTGCCATGGGGGCGGGTAAAGTGCTCCATTCCGCCAATGCCGGACGGGTGGGAGAAGCCCTCCGGGCAAGGTACAACAGGGAGAGAACAATGACCGTCACAAGGCGCGCATTCATTGCAGCCACCGGCGCAGCAGTCGCCATGCCGGCCTTCATCCGCGACGTGAAGGCACAGGCGCAATTCACCTTCCGTCTGCATCACTTCCTGCCGCCGATGTCCAACGGCCATGCCAAGATGCTGGCGCCGTGGGCCAAGCAGGTGGCGGACGCCTCGGGTGGCCGTATCGACATCAAGATTTTTCCCTCGATGCAGTTGGGCGGCACCCCGCCGCAGCTCTATGATCAGGCCCGCGACGGCGTGGCCGACATCGTCTGGACGCTGCCGGGATCGACGCCGGGCCGCTTCCCCCTGTCGGAAGTGTTCGAACTGCCGTTCATCGGCGGCCGTCTCGGCATCACCAATGCGCAGGCGAGCCAGGAGTTCGCCACCAGGCACATGGGCGAGGAGACCAAGGACATCAAGCTGCTCAGCTACTGGGCGCATGACACCGGACTGATCCATTCCAAGAAGCAGGTCACCACGCTCGACAGCCTGAAGGGCCAGAAGCTGCGCTTCCCGACCCGGCTGGCCGGCGAGGCGCTCAAGGTTGCCGGGGTCAATGCCATTGGCATGCCGGTGCCGCAGGTGCCCGAGAGTCTGGCGCAGGGCGTCATCGACGGTGCGGTCGTGCCGTGGGAGGTCGTGCCGGCGATCAAGGTGCACGAACTGGTCAAATACCACACCAACGTGCCGGGCAAGCGCGCGCTCTATGCCGCCTCGTTCTATCTTGCGATGAACAAGGCAAAGTTTGACGCGCTGCCGGCGGACCTGAAAAAGGTGATGGACGACACCTCCAACATGGCGTTCGCGCGTCTTGCCGGCAACATGTGGGACAACGCCGGCGCCGACGTTCTGAAGATGGTGAAGGGCCGTTCGGGCAATGTCATCAACGACATGAGCCAGGGCGATGCCGACAAGTGGCGCGAGATGTGCAAGCCGGTGTGGGACAAGTTCGCCGCTGACCTCAAGGCCAAGGGCATCGACGGTGCCAAGATGATCGCCGAGGCCGAGGCGCTGGTCGCCAAGTACGACAAGGCCTGATCGTCGTCGCACGACGACCGTCACAAGGCCGGCATTGTTGCTGATGCCGCATCGGAGGGTGCGGCATCAGTCATCTCTGGGAGGGGATCATGGTCAATCCAGACACTGCGGCCGCCAAGCCGTCGCTGCAACGGTGGGCCGAGCGCATGGGCGTGGCCGGTGGCATTGTCAGTCTTGTGATCGGCGCGCTGGTGACGGTTTCGGTCATCGGGCGCAAGCTGTTCGATCAGGGTGTTCCCGGTGATTTCGAGTTTGTGCAGATGGGCGCGGCCGTTTCGGTGTTCTTCTTCCTTCCCGCCTGTCAGGCCCGCCGCGGCAACATCATGGTCGATACATTCACCGGCTGGATGAGCGACACGCTGCGCAATCGGGTCGATGCGTTCTGGGATGTCATCTATGGCCTGATGATGGCCTTCCTCGGCGGCTGCATGGTGATGGGCACCACCGAAGCGATGCGCTCGCACCTGTCCACGATGGTCCTGCAACTCCCGGTCTGGCCGGCGCTGATGCTCTCGACGCTGCTGCTGTTTTTCCTTGCCGTGATCTGCTTCTGGTCCGCGGCAATGCTGGTGAGGACGCGCTGATGGGCGATTCTGCTCTCGCTTTCACCGGCTTTGGCGTGATGCTGCTGCTGATCGCGGCGCGGATGCATATCGGGCTGGCGATGCTGGTCGTCGGCGCGGTGGGCTATATCCATCTCCAGAGCCTTGGCGCGTTCATTTCTTACATGAAATCGAACACCTACCATCAGTTTGCCAATTACACGCTCTCGGTCATCCCGCTGTTCGTGCTGATGGGTGCGCTGGCCGAACGCTCCGGCCTGTCGACGGCACTGTTCCGGGCGGCGAGCGCGTTCGTCGGCCACCTGCGCGGCGGGCTGGCGATGGCGCTGATCTTCGCCTGCACCGGCTTCGGCGCGATCTGCGGCTCATCGGTCGCGACCACGGCGACCTTCGGCCGCGCAACGATCCCCGAGTTCGACCGCTATGGCTATGATGGCGGCTTTTCAACCGGCACGATCGCGGTTGGCGGCACGCTCGGCATCCTGATCCCGCCGTCGGTCATTCTCGTCGTCTATGCGATCTCGACCGAGCAGAACATCGCCAAGCTGTTCATGGCCGCGCTGGTGCCCGGTTTGCTGGCAATGCTGTTCTACATCATCACGATCACGATCGTCGTCCGTCGCCGGCCCGATCTGGCTCCCGTGCATGAGCCGGTCGCCTGGGCCGAGCGGATCAGCCTTGCCCTCAAGGTCTGGCCGGTGCTGCTGCTGGCCGGTGTCGTCGTCGGCGGCATCTATGGCGGCATCTTCACGCCGACCGAAGGCGCCTCTGTCGGGGCCATCGCGATGCTGGTCATCGGGCTCGTGCAGCGCACCCTGCCGCGCGAGGCGATTCTCGCCGCCCTGCGCCAGACGGCGGATACCACGGGCATGATCTTCATCATCCTGCTCGGCTCGGAAGTGTTCAACGCGTTTCTGACGCTGACCCAACTGCCGGCCAATGCCGCCGGGGCGATTGCCGGTCTCGGCCTGCCGCCCTATCTGGTGCTGATCGCGCTTCTGGCGTTTTACATCGTCCTCGGCGCGGTCATGGACGAGCTGGCCATGCTGCTGCTGACGCTGCCGGTGTTCTTTCCGATCATCTCGGGGCTGGATTTCGGCATCCCCGCCGATGAGGTGGCGATCTGGTTCGGCATCCTCGTGCTGATCGTCGTCGGTATCGGACTGACCGCGCCGCCGATCGGCCTCAACGTCTTCGTCATCTCGGCGATCGCGCGGCATCACTCGATCCGCCGGACCTATGGCGGCGTGCTGCCCTACATCATGGCCGATCTGCTGCGGCTTGCGCTGGTTCTGGCCTTTCCGGCGCTGGCGCTGGCGATGGTGCGCTGGCTGAGTTGACACGGAGGGCGCTGGCGCGCCAACAAGGGCGATGCTGACCGTTCGCTTTGCGCCATCGCCCACCGGCTACCTGCACATCGGCAACGCCCGCACGGCGTTGTGGAACTATCTCATCGCCAAGAGGCAGGGCGGGGTCTTCATCCTCCGGCTCGATGATACCGACATCGAGCGCTCACGGCCGGAATTCGCCGCCGGCATCGAAGAGGATCTCGCATGGCTCGGCATCCGCTGGGACCGGCTGGAGCATCAGTCCGCCCGCGTAGGGCGCTATCAGGAGCAGCTGGATGCGTTGAAAGCGCGCGGGCTGGTCTATCCGGCCTATGAGACGCCCGAGGAACTCGACCGCAAGCGCCGCCGCCAGCAGGCCCGTGGCCTGCCGCCG
>CALCZO010000006.1 GCA_937903315.1 uncultured Alphaproteobacteria bacterium | reverse complement strand
CGCGCGATCAGTTCGCGCTGGCCAACCTCGGTCAGGTCGCAGATCAGCGTCTCGCTGTCCTCGTCGAAAATCTGCGTGCCGACCGGCACTTTCAGCACCACATCCGCGCCCTTGGCGCCGGTGCGGTTGCGGCCCATGCCGTGGCCGCCGGTCTTTGCCTTGTGATGCTGCTGGTAGCGGTAGTCGATCAGCGTGTTCAGCCCCTCGACGCATTCGGCCCAGACATCGCCGCCACGACCGCCGTCGCCGCCGTCAGGTCCGCCGAATTCGATGAACTTCTCGCGCCGGAACGAGACCGAGCCAGCCCCGCCGTCGCCCGACTTGATGAAGATTTTTGCCTGATCTAGAAATTTCATGGTCTCAGGGACCCCAACATTGGTTTGCGGTCAAGGCAAAACCGTCACATTCACCGCTCATTGCGCTGCCTCGAAACAGCGGCGGCCGACCATCGTCAGTTCGGCTTCGTCCTCGCCGCCCGTCTCGCCGGAAACGACGCGCGGCCAGACGGCCCGGTCGCGCAGCGTCCGCGCGGCACAGGCGCAGGCGGACAGGCAGACGCGCTCGGCCCCGCCGGAGGTTTCGCAATCGATGGTGCAGGACTGCACGAAGGTCTTGACCTCGGGCGTGAGCGTCAGCAGCCCCGTTGCCGCACCGGCATGGAACAGGGCGAACAGCACCGGCTGGTGGATGAGGTAGACCGGCAGGCTCCAGCGGCCCAGACGGGCGATCAGGCTCGGCCGGCGGGCGGACGGCGCAGCAACGGGCCTGAGACGCTGGCCAAGCGCAAGACCGGCAAGGAACCAGCCGACCCACGGGAAAACAGGGACAAAATCATTGGTCAGCGGCACTTTGGTGCCCAGGCCCAGCCAGATCAGCGCCGGCGCGTTGAACGCCTCCGCACGCAGGACCAGCGGCAACGCGAGCACGGCCAGCCCTGCGGCAAGCGTCAGCCCGAACGGCGCGGCACGGAAGGCAAGGCCGATGACGCTGGCCAGCGCGATGCAATGCAGGATGCCGAAGAAGATGAACCGATCGGGGAAGGCCGCATAGCTTGCCCCCGTCACCGCAAGCGCTGCACCGCCGACCAGCGCCATCCGCTTGCTGAATGCAAGGCGGTCAATCCCGTTGCGCAGCGCGACCGCCTGCGCAACACCGGCGATCGCCAGAAAGCTGGCGGCGATCGCCTGCGCAAAGCGCTTCCATGCCGGATCGAGCCCGATGTCGGTCTCGACAAGACCGAAGTGGCTCAGATCCCACGCAAAATGGTAGATCACCATGGCGATCACCGCCACGCCGCGCGCGACATCGAGCCAGCCGAGCCGGAGCGGAGGGGACGCCATGATGCCCGTCTCGGTCATGCGATTGCCGCTTCCATCTGCCGGCCGTCGATCACGCGCGGCGAACGCCAGCCCTTGAGGCTGCTCCATGTTGCCCGCTCCAGCCGGTAGAAATCGCCTGGATGGGCACCGCCGCGCGCCGGCGCATCCATCATGCCGGTGCCGATCAGTTCGAACCCGCAGCGCTTGAGCACCCGCCGCGCCCCTTCATTGGCCGGGGCAACCGCCGCGCCGAGCGCCTTCAGGCCGGTCAGGCCAAAGGTGATGTCAATGATCGCCTGCGCGCCCTCGGTGGCCAGCCCCTTGCCCCAGTAGCCGTTGCCAATCCAGATCGACAAATCGGGCACAGGTCGCCGTCCGGGCAGGACCGAGACAAGGCCGATAGCCTCCTCGGGCCGGCTGTTGGCCGCCATTGCCAGAGTGAGGCCAGTCCCATCGGCATTGGTCTGCCGCGCCTTCAGGATCGCGGTGGCCGCATCGGCATCGGAAAACGGCAACGGGGGATGTTTGACGCCTTCGGTGATCCCCTGCGCGCCGGCCTGACGGGCAATGGCGGCTGCATCGGCCAGACGCGGCCAGCGAAGCCACAGCCGCCGGGTTTCGATCCGGAACACATCGTCACGCGAAAGCTCGGGAAACATCGTACTCTCCAGCCCATAAACGCAAAGGGGAAGCGGTGTCCCACCTCCCCTTCGGATGTTCCTGCTGGAGTTTGAGGCCTTCTGCCTCGGGTCCTTCAGGAGCCTTCGTCCGGGGTGTTCGACACCGGCGAGGCTCCCTTGCAGACCTCGCCGTTATTCTGCGGCCGCTTTGGCCGCCGGCTGCACCATGACGTAGGTTCGGCCGTTCGCCTTGCTGGCGAACCCGACCGTGCCCTCTACGAGCGCGAACAGGGTATGATCGACGCCGATGCCGACATTGGTGCCGGGGTGCCACTTCGTGCCGCGTTGACGGATAATGATGTTGCCGGCGAGCACAGCTTCGCCGCCGAACTTCTTCACGCCGAGACGCTTGGAGTGCGAGTCACGCCCGTTACGGGACGAACCGCCTGCTTTTTTGTGAGCCATCGTGGTGCTCCTGAACTCTTGTCTGTCGGGTTATACCCGAAGCTGAAACGAAAACCAGCCCGAAAGGGAGGCCTAAATTAGTCCTCGGACGCCTTCTGGGCGGCCTGATCGATCTTGGCGCGCGGCGGCTTGCCGGCGAGAAGCTCTTTTGCCTGCTCGACCCATTCCTCGCGGGTGGCGCGGCCACGCAGCGCCAGTTCCTCGTCGAACCGGGCGACGTCGGCGTCGGTCCAGGCCGCGATCTCGGACCACGAATTGACCCCGGCGGCGCGCAGCTTCTTCTCGATCGTCGGGCCGATGCCCGAGATCAGCGAAATGTCGTTCTGGTCATGCGCGCCGGCCGCAGCGGCAGGAGCCGCCGCAGGCTTGGCGGCCTTGGCCTTGGCCGAGGGCTTCTTGCCGTCGGTAAGGATCTCGGTGATGCGCACGGTCGTCAGGTCCTGACGATGACCACGCTTGCGCTTGGAGTTCTGGCGGCGACGCTTCTTGAAGGAAATGACCTTCGGGCCACGCGTCTGCTCGACGAGTTCGCCGACAACGGTCACGCCGGCAACGGTGGGCGAGCCAACGATGGCGGTTGCGCCACCCAGCATCAGCACCTGATCGAAGGCAATCACATCACCCGCTTCACCTTCGAGCTTCTCGATGGTGACAACGTCGTTGGCCGCAACGCGGTACTGTTTACCGCCGGTCTTGATCACTGCAAACATGGTCTCTGCACCTTTGAGGTTACGATCATCGGCCCCGCATCCCCGCGGCTCCGCGTCGTCTTCTTGTTGTTCTTGTCCAAAACAAAACCGCGCGGGCACCGGAGGCGCCGCGCAGTTCCCGCGTGCCATACCGTCAAGCCGGCGCGCCTGTCAACGCAAAAAGCCGGCGCTGGACGCCGGCTTGCTGTAAAATCCCTGCGGGATGGATCAGGCTGACGCCTTCTTGGTCAGCGCCTTCTTCACCGCCAGCGCATCGCGCGACAGCTCGGTATCGTCAGCCTTCATCAGGAAGGCATCGAGTCCGCCGCGATGCTCGACCGTGCGCAGCGCATTGGTCGAAACGCGCAGCTTGACCGACTTGCCCAGCGCGTCTGACAGTAGGGTCACGTTGGTCAGGTTGGGCAGGAACTTGCGCTTGGTCTTACGGTTCGAGTGGCTGACCTTGTGGCCAGACAGCACCGCTTTGCCAGTCAACTCGCAACGACGCGACATGGGCTTACGCCTTTCTTCAAGTACAATCGCTGGACACACCTCAAGACACCGCAACCGGGCGGGGGCGAGGGAGCGCCAGAATGATCCGGATCGAAGCCGGGCGTATAGGGGTTCGCGCGGGCCCGGTCAAGCCCTTAAGCCGTCCGGACACGCCCGCCCCGCCCCTCTGGCCGCCGGCGCCCGGATGTGATTGAACCTTTTGTGACCGCATACATTTATGGTTAACGCCTGCTTGCCTAGAATGGGCCGTAATTGGCATGGGATATGCCGATTCACTCTCAGTGATGTTGTTGGGGTTTTTCGTATGGCTGGGCGTCTGATCAAACAGTTTTCGGTTGCCGTGTCGGCTGCGGCACTGGTTGCAACCGCGAGTCCGGCGCAAGCCGGGTCGATCGATGCACAATATGCGTTGTCGCTGGCGGGCCTGTCGCTCGGCACGGCAACGCTGACCGGCAACGTCACGCCGACGCGCTACAGTCTCAATGCCCAGGCCCATCTGACCGGGCTTGCCGGCATGGTCACCGGCGGCAAGGGAGCCGCTGCCGCAACCGGCAATTTCGCCGGCGGGCGGGTCGTACCTGGCAATTATTCGCTTACCGCCGCCAACAGCGAGATGACCCGCACCGTGCAGATGGGCATGAATGCCGGCTCGATCCAGCAGGTGGTGGTCAACCCCCCGCTCGATGCCAAGCCTGATCGTGTTCCGGTCACCAGCGAGCATCAGCGCGGCGTGCTCGATCCGCTCGCCGCGGTGCTGATGCAAAGCCGCGCGCCCTCGATGGAAGCGGCCTGCAACCGGACGATTCCGGTGTTCGACGGCGCCCAGCGCTTCGATATCCAGCTCAGCTATGCCGGCACGCGCAACGCGGCGGCCCGTGAGGGCTATTCCGGTCCGGTCGCCGTCTGCAAGGCACGCTACAATCCGATCGCCGGCCACCGCTCGGAGCGCAAGGCCGTGCAATTCATGAAGAACAATCGCGAGATGGAGGCCTGGCTCGCGCCCAGCGGGGTTGACGGCATCTATCTGCCGTTCCGGGTCTCGATCAAGACGATGATCGGCACCACTGTCATCCAGGCGACAAAGTTCATCACCGTCGGCGGCGACCTGACCGCCGGCATTAAGAACTGACCGCATCGTTCAGCCGATTCGGCCTGTAAAGCCCGCGATGGGGAGCGCCCCCGCTGCGGGCTTTTTGCTGCGCGCCGCTCGCCCGCAAATGGCATTCTGTCGGCTGCCGCTCACCATCGCCTGCCGTTTCGGTCGCGTGACGACCCAACTGCGCCATTCCGGCACAGTTGTGGTTAACGTTCCGGCTCGCACGTCCTGTCCGGCCGACCGCAGCCCCTGCCCTTTGCGGAACACGGACAGCCCGGGACAGGCCATCCGGCGGCAGGATCGCTGATTCGCACATGGTTCGTTCGTGCTTCTGCCTGAAGGTTAACGGGCGGTCGCAATGCACCGGAGGAACGGGTAAGGGTTTGTTGACCATGTTTTCACAGGGATGCCCGCTTGACAGGGTTTTTCGCCTTGTCTGACCCAACAGCACTGCAACAGGGCCGCAAACCCCATCATGTTGCGGTTATCGCGCCTTGCACCACAACAGATTGCGGGTCACATGGTTTGGCATGGTGCGCGCTCCCGATTCGTCTCCCCTTCGTTCCACCGTCGTTCGAATGATTGACGCAAGGGGGTGCGCAGCCCGCCCCTGCGTCCCGCTTCGGGACAAAACGCTTGAGCGGATACCTGCTTTGGGGCCACAGATAAGGCCGGACATGATGGGCACCTGATGGCGATTCCCAATCTCAACGATCCGTTCAAGCATCGCGGGGTGACTGCGCTGCTCGGGCCGACCAACACCGGCAAGACGCATTTTGCCATCGAACGGATGCTGGGCCACAAATCCGGCATGATCGGGCTGCCGCTGAGGCTGCTGGCACGCGAGATCTACCAGCGCGTTGTCGAGCGCACGGGGCCTGAAGCGGTGGCCCTGATCACCGGCGAGGAAAAGATCCGCCCGCGCGATCCGCGCTACTGGGTTTCGACCGTCGAGGCGATGCCGCGCGATCTGTCCGTCGCCTTTGTTGCCATCGACGAGGTCCAGCTCGCGGCCGATCCCGACCGCGGCCATGTCTTCACCGACGCGCTGCTCAACCGGCGCGGCACGGAGGAGACGATCCTGATCGGCTCCTCGACCATCCGCGCGCTGATCGAGGAACTGCTGCCCTCGGCCAACATCATCTCGCGCCCGCGCCTGTCGCGCCTTACCTTCGCCGGCGAGAAGAAGCTGACCCGCCTGCCGGCACGGTCGGCCATCGTCGCATTTTCGGCCGAAGAGGTCTACGCCATCGCCGAACTGGTGCGGCGCGAGCGCGGCGGAGCGGCGGTCGTGCTGGGCGCGCTGTCCCCGCGCACCCGCAATGCGCAGGTCGCGCTGTTCCAGGCCGGCGAGGTCGACCATATCGTCGCCACCGACGCGATCGGCATGGGGCTCAATCTCGAAATCGACCATGTCGCCTTTGCCGCCGACCGGAAATTCGACGGTTCGGGCTTCCGCAAGCTGACAATGGCCGAAATGGGCCAGATTGCCGGCCGCGCCGGGCGTCACCTCAATGATGGCACCTTCGGCACCACCGCGCGCTGCCCGCCGCTGGACGAGGAAACGGTCGAGGCGCTCGAGGAACACCGGTTCGATCCCGTGCGGTTGATCAACTGGCGCAACCCGGACCTTGATTTTGCCTCGTTCGCCCGGCTTCAGGCCAGCCTGACGGTCGCGCCCACCGTACCGGGGCTGGTGCGGGCGCGTAGCGCGGAGGACGAGCAGACGCTGGAGATTCTCGGCCGCCGCCCCGCCCTTGCGCGCTACATCGGCAGCAAGGCGGGTGTGGAACGGCTGTGGGACGTCTGCAAGCTGCCCGACTACCGCAAGGTCGCGCCGCATGTCCACGCCGACCTGATCGAGAGCCTGTACGAGCCGATGATGCGGCGCGGCACGATCCCGGCCGACTGGTTTTCGCGCGAGCTTGCCGCCTGCGACCGCACGGACGGTGATATTGCCACGCTGTCTGGGCGGATCGCGCAGGTGCGCACCTGGACCTATTGCGCCAACAGAAACGACTGGCTTGATCATCCTGTCCATTGGCAGAACGTCGCCCGCGCGCTAGAGGACAAGTTATCAGACGCGTTGCACGAAAAGCTCGCGCAGAGGTTTATCGATCGCCGCACCTCGGTCCTGATGCGGCGCCTGAGAGAGAATGCGATGCTCGAAGCCGAAATCACAGACAGCGGCGATGTCCTTGTCGAAAGCCAGCACCTCGGGCGCCTTGACGGGTTCCGCTTCACGGCCGACGCCCGTGCCGAAGGGCCGGAAGCCAAGGCGCTGAAGGCTGCGGCGGTCAAGGCGCTCGCCAGCGAGCTTGACCGACGCGCCAAGGCGCTGTCGGAGGCAGGAGACGACGCCTTCGTGCTGTCGCATGACGGCACGCTGCGCTGGATCGGCGCGCCGGTCGGCCGGCTTCAGGCGACCGACAAGGCGCTGGAGCCGCGCTTCCTGCTGCTGGCTGACGAGCAGCTTGCCGGCGCAGCACGCGAGAGCGTCGAGGCGCGGCTGGCGCTGTGGCTGAAAACCCATGTCGACAAACTGCTCGGCCCGCTGATCGCGCTCGAGAAGGGCGACTCCCTTGCCGGGGCGGCGCGCGGCATCGCCTATCAGGTCGCCGAGACTTTCGGCGTGCTCGACCGGACGAAGGTTGCCGACATCGTCAAGGGCCTTGATCAGGAGGCACGCGGGGCGCTGCGGGCGCTCGGCCTCAGGTTCGGGGCCTATCACATCTACACCGCCGCGCTGATGAAGCCGGCCAATCGTGGCCTTGCGGCCTTGCTCTATGCGCTGCGCAACGAGCCGGATGCGGCGGGCGTCGCCGATGTCTCGCATCTGGCGCTGTCGGGCCGGACCTCGATCCCGGTCGATGCGACAATCTCGAAAGAGCTGTACCGGGTCGCCGGCTTCCGCGTCTGCGGCGGGCGGGCGGTGCGGATCGATATTCTTGAACGGCTGGCCGATCTGATCCGCCCGGCGCTTGCCTGGCGCAGCAGCCAGTCCGGCGAGGCGCCTGCCGGCGCGTTCCCCGGCGGCGGCTTCACCGTCACCGGCGCGATGACCTCGCTGGTCGGCTGCTCGGGCGAGGATTTCTTCTCGATCCTCGCCTCGCTCGGCTATCGCAAGGAGATGAAGCCGGTGCCGGTCGTCGCTGCGGCTGCGCCTGCTGCCGAGCCTGCGGCAACCGACGAGGCGCTGCCCGTCGAGGCACAGGCAGCGCCGGTGAGCGATGCCGCCGACGTGACTGCCGACGGGACTGGCGACGTGACTGCCGACGTGCAGCCCGGCATCGCGCCGGAGGGTGCCGACCCTGCCGTGGTGGACGCGGGCGAGCCCGAGGGCCAGCCAGCGGAAGCGCCGGCGGCACCCGATTCGCCTGCCCCCGCCGAAGATGACACCGCTGCACCGGTCGAGCCGGTTCTGATTGCCGTCTGGCGTCCTGGCCGGCCCGACCATGAGCGTCCGCGCCATCGCACGGCGCATCACAACCGCGACCGCGACAACCGGCACCGCCCCGCTGCCGCAGCGACCGGCGAGGCCGGTGCCGAGGGGGCCCCCGCCGCCCGCCCGCCAAGCAGCTTCTCGCCGTCCGGGCGCGGCTCCCC
>CALCZO010000005.1 GCA_937903315.1 uncultured Alphaproteobacteria bacterium | reverse complement strand
GTCGGGCTTGTCTCACCGCCCCCTGCCGCCCCTCGTCTTGTCGCCGGGCTGGTGCCGACGTCCAGCCATGCCCTGATCGCCTATGGCACGCCGGCTTCTGCCGGTGCCCCGACCCAGACCGGCGGCGCACAGACCAGCGGCGCGCTCGTCGCCCGCTTCGCCGCCTCGCTGGTGGCGCTTCGCTGCGGCCAGCCGGTGCCCCTGTCCAGGTAACATGGTTGCCCGGCCCGGTTGGTCCTGCGCAGCAGGGCGGAATTTTTCTTGCGCCTGACAGGAGATTGCGCCAATCGGGATGTCAGGTTGCCGTTGTTTCAACGAGGAGTGCCCCATGGCCCGCGCCACATCCGTCACTGCGTCCGGTTCCTGGAAGGGCGAGCCTGCCGACGTCGTCGTGCTCGATTACGAGACGCGCTCCAGGCGCCGCGGTTCGGTCACCGGACAGCGTGGAACGGCCCTTGAATTCGATCTCGAACAGACCGTGACGATGCGTTCGGGCGATGCGTTCGTGCTCGACGATGGCCGGTTCGTCGAGGTTGTCGGCAAGCCCGAGGCGCTGATGGAAGTGCGGCCGAAAGACGATGCCGACCTCGTCCGTATCGCCTGGCAGCTTGGCAACCATCACCTCCCGGTGCAGATCGCCGGTCGCAAGCTGCGCCTGCGTGCCAGCGACCAGATCAGCGCCCTGCTCGCCGCGATGGAGGCGAAAGTCACCGCCATCGAGGCTCCCTTCGATCCCGAAGGCGGCGCCTACCTGACCGCCGTCGCTCCGGCCCACGGCCATGACCACGACTGCTGCGGCGGTCACCATCACGATCACGATCACGGCTGCTGCGATCACGACCATGATCACGCCGCCCACCATGCGCACGAGCACAAGCACGACCATGGGCACAAGCACGACCACCCTGCGCATGACCATGGGCACGAGCATGGCAAGGACTGCGGCTGCGGCCATCATCACGGCCACAAGCACGACTGAGCCGATCAGGTCTTTATCAGTCCTGTTGAACTCTGACTGACGGCGACGGGGACCTCAGGCGCAAAGCCATGAGGCAAACGGCGCGATGGTGACGCCGGCCGCATCGAGCCGGGCCCGGATATGCCGCGCCATCGCCACCGCACCCGGCGTATCGGAATGGATGCAGACCGTATCGATCCGCGTCGGCATGACCTTGCCGCTGCCGGTCGTCACCGCCTGGTTGCGCACCATGGCCAGCACGTTGTCCGCCGCTGCATCGGCGTCGTGAATGACCGACCCGGCCTTGCGCCGCGACATCAGCAAGCCGCTGTCCTCATAGGCCCTGTCGGCAAAAACCTCGACCGCCATGGTCAGCCCCAGCGCCGTGCCGGCCTTTTCCAGTTCGGAAAACGGCAGCACGACGAAGATCAGCGACGGATCGACGGCATGGATCGCGCGGGCAATCGCGCCGGCCATCATGGCATCCTCGCAGGCCATGTTCGACATTGCGCCATGCACCTTGACGTGGCTGACCGAGCCGCCCGCCATCGTCGCCAGCGCTTGCACAGCACCGATCTGATAGGCAACGAAACTCTCGATTTCGCCAGCACTGAGGCCATGGATCGGGCGACGGCCGAAGCCTTGGAGATCAAGAAAGCCCGGATGCGCGCCGATCGAGACGCCCTTCTGGCGCGCCAGCCGGCAGGCCTTCAGGATCACCTGAGGATCACCGCCGTGAAAGCCGCAGGCGATGTTGGCGGAGGAGACGAGCCCCAGCATCGCATCATCATCGCCCATCGGCCAGGGGCCGAAACTTTCACCAAGATCGCTGTTCAGATCGACACGCATGGTCATAACCCCCGATGGACGTCCACTCACTCTTCGCCCGATATGGCGGCGCCGGCAAGGTTGGCAGCCAGCAGGAACTCGCTCGACAGCGCGCCGCCCCCAACCTCGCGGACAGCGCCGGCAAGGCCCATGACCAGCGCATGGCGTTCGCGGGCCAGCTTTTCCGCTTCAGCCACCGGGACAAGCGTGAAATGCACCGGCGAGCCGACCGGAATCTGTGCCAGACGGCCAAGATCGACCGAGGCGATGGTCGCGATCTTGGGATAACCGCCGGTCGTCCCCCGATCGGCCAGCAGGACCAGCGGCTGGCCATTGCCGGGAACCTGGATCGCGCCGAACGCGATGCCGTCGGAAATGATATTATGCCCCTTCGAATGGGCCAGAACCGGTCCTTCGAGACGATACCCCATGCGGTCGGACGTTGCCGAAATGCGCCACGACGCGCTGACAAGCGTCGCCATCGCCTCGGCCGTGAAATGGTCATCCTGCGGGCCGGCCACCACCCGCAACGGGCCGGTTCCACGCGCCGGCGGCACGATGCTGCGCTCGGCCTCGCGCAACCGCGCGGTGGCAACCGGGATCCGGTCGCCCGCCATCAGCGCCCGCGCAAACGGCGCACCGATTCCGGAACGGGCATGCATCGACAGGCTGCCGAACACCGGCTCGGCGCGGATGCCGCCCTCGATCGCCAGCGTGCTGAACACGCCTTCGGAGGCGGCGCGCACCGTCAGAACTTCGTCCTCGGCGAGAACGAATGTCTCGTTCATCGCCACGGCTCGTCCGGCAATGGTCATGCCACGCGTCGCCCCGGTCATCGCCAGCCGGATGTCGCCACCGACCGCCCTGAACCGGGCGGGCAACGGCGCGATCTCGATGGCGGCGGCAAAGACCGGGTTGCCGACGACGGCATTGGCCACCGCCAGCGACAGCTGGTCCATCGCACCCGCCGGACCGAGACCATAGCGCTGGCCGCCGAACCGCCCGCGATCCTGCACCGATGTGTAGGGACCCGCCTCAACCACCTCCAGAACCGTCATTGAACCAGATCCTCGGCCACCAGTTCCCCTGCCTCGGCGCGCCGTTCGAATGCGGCAAACTCCTCCGGGCTGACTGCCGCGAACAGCACCGTATCGCCCGGTTCGAGGAAGAACACCCGTTCGCGGGCGGGATCATAGGTGCGGGCCGGCGTCCGCCCGATCAGATGCCAGCCGGTCGGAGAGATCAGGCACTGGATGCCGGTCTGGATCCCGCCGATCGAAATCGTCCCGGCAGGGCTGGTCAGGCGCGGGTTGTCGCGGCGCGGCACCGCCAGACTGGGATCAAGACCGCCCAGATAGGTAAATCCGGGCAGGAACCCCATCATGTAGATGCGATAGCGGCCGCCGGAATGGCGCCGCACCACCTCGGCCTCGCTCAGCCCGGTGTGGCTGGCCACGAACGGCAGATCGATGCCGAACTCCCCGCCGTAGCACACCGGAAAGCGCCAGGTCCTGCCCTCGGCCACCGGCGGCAAGGGGGCGCTGGCCCGTGTTGTCAGCCAGGTTGCCAGCGTCTCGTAGCTGGTCTCGACGGGATCGTAGGCCACGAACAGCGAGCGGTAGGTCGGGATCGTCTCGACAATTCCGGGCGGGGCGTCATGCGCCAGTGCGGCGTCGAGCGCCAGCACGCGGGCGTTCAGATCGGCATCGATGGAATCACCCAGTTCCACAGTCAGCGCACTGTCCCCGCAGGGGTGTACGGCCGGGTATCGCCTCACATTCATATGCCCTGCCACCTGTCGCAATCAGCGCAGCATGGTGCACAACCTTTCAGGCGCACGCAACCGCCGTCCTTCAGGTGCGCGGCTCGATATCGTCATCCGAGATCGCCCGCCAGCCCGCGCCTTCAAGATCATCGAACTGACGGGTGTGCAGCGACCACAGGAACGCCACGAGGCCGGTCAATCCCAAAAGCAACGCCAACGGCACGAGATAGACAAGAACATTCATGGCCGATCACCTTCTGGCGCTGAGGGCGTTGAGCGTGACGAGGATTGACGATCCGCTCATCGCCAGCGCGGCAATCAGCGGTGTCACGAATCCGGCGATTGCCAGCGGCACGGCAATGAGATTGTAGACCGCAGCCAGCCACAGGTTCTGCGCCATGACCTTGCGGGCGATGCGCGCGGTACGGACCGAATCACTGACCGGTTTCAGCGCATCGCCGAGGAACACGCCGTCAGCCGCCGCCTGCGCCAGATGCACCGCAGTGACCGGCGACAACGACACATGCGCCGCGGCCAGCGAGGGTGCGTCGTTGAGCCCGTCGCCGACCATCAGCACCTTGCGCCCTTCGGCGGCCAGGGCCTCAAGCCGGGCGATCTTGTCTGCCGGCTTGAGATCGCCGGTCCGATCGGCGATGCCCAGCGTATCGGCGGCGCGCATGACCGCTTCAGAGCGGTCACCGGACAGGATCAGCAGCCTGAGGCCCGCGGCGCGGAGCGCCGCAACCGTGGCCTTCGCATCCTCACGCAGCACCTGCTCGACGGCAAAGACCGCAACGGTCTCGCCCTGCCGATAGGCGATAAACGACGCATCGGGATAGAGCGCGGCGAGCCGGGAGCCTTCCACCCCTGCGTCGCAGAACGCCAGACTGCCCAGCCGGGCCGGAATGCCGCCGATCTCCGCTTCGATCCCGGCGCCGGCCACTTCCCTCGCCCCTGCGGCGGGAGCCGGCTTGCCCGCAGCCTCCGCAACCGCCTGGGCCAGCGGATGACGGCTGGCCTCGGCGAGGCGCCCGGCTGCAGTCACAATGCCGGGGTCCAGCCCGGAACCGTTGACCAACACCGGTTGAGGCAGGGTCAATGTGCCGGTCTTGTCGAAAACAACCGTATCGACGTCGGCCAGACGCTCCAGCGCATCGGGCGCATGCAGCAGCACGGAGCGGCGGAACAGCGCCTGTGTCGCCACAACCTGAACCGCCGGAATGGCCAGCGCCAGCGCACACGGACAGGTGATGATCAGCACCGTGATGGCGATCAGCAACGACGGCTTCCATGCCAGACCCGCGAGCATCCAGCCAATGAATGTCAGCGCAGCGGTGGTGTGGACCACGGGGGCATAGAGGCGGGCAGCCCGATCGGCAAGCCGGACATATTTGGCACGGCCCTCGACCGCGCCTGTCAGCAACCGCTCGATCTCGGCCAGCAGCGTCCCGTGCTCGGCCTTGGTGACACGGATGCGGATCTGCCCGGTCAGGTTGAGTGTGCCGGCATAGACATTGGCACCCTTGGCCACGGCGACGTGCCGGGTCTCGCCGGTAATCAGGCTCTGGTCGACCTCGGATTCCCCACCGTCGACCAGCCCGTCGACGGCAATCCGCTGTCCGGGGCTTGCCAGCACCAGATCCCCCGGATCGATGGCTTCGACCGGCACCTCGACGATGGACCCGTCCGGCGCGATGCGCGTTGCGGTATCCGCACGCAGGGCGGCAAGATTGCTGGCGACATCCCGGGTCCGGCGACGGACCGACTGGTCCAGATAGCGCCCGATCAGCAGGAAAAACAGCAGCATGACCGCGCTGTCGAAATAGGCATGCTCGGCGTGCTGCCACGTCTCGACCACGGAGATGCCAAGCGCCAGAACAACACCCAGCGTAATCGGCACATCCATGTTGACAGCGCCGACCCTGAGCGCTTTCAGAGCGCTCTCATAGAACGGCCGGCCGGCGTAGGCAGCCGTCGGCAGTGCGATCAGGGCCGACAGCCAATGGAAAAAGTCGCGCGTTTCGGGCGTGATGTCGGAAAAATTGCCCGACCATACCGACACCGACAGCAGCATGATGTTCATCGCGCCGAAGGCCGCAACACCCAGACAACGCAGCAGCTTGCGTTCCTCGATGGCTTCTTCGCTGTCGAGCTTGCGCGGCGAGAACGGATGCGCGCGGAACCCCAGTTCGTCGAGCCTCTCGATGATCCGGTCGGGCGTCAGCATCCCTGCGCGCCACTCCACCGTCAGGCGCTTGGACGCAAGATTGACCCGCGCCGAGACGATCCCGGGTTCCTGCCCCAGCCCCTTTTCAATCGCCGCCATGCAGCCGGCGCATTTGATGCCGCCAACCGCCAGATCCATCGCGTCGCCGCCCGCCTCTCCCGGCCTGACGAACAGGGACAGATCACGCTGCGAGCCGGTCGGCAGGGGCGCGGCCATGGATCAGCCCTTCACCACGGCCTTGCGGTCACTGACAAAGACCTTTTCGCCATTCAGCTTGCCCTCGACGTGGACCTCCCAGGCCCCCTCCGTCAGCGCATCCACAGCCGCCTCATAGCGACCGGGCGCAACCTCTTTCAGGGCTACGATCAGGTCACGCTTGCGGTCGGACGGGTGCTTGATCCGCGCTTCCAGCGAAAGCCCCGACACGCCCGACCCTGCCCGATCGTTCAGCGTCAGGACGAGCCGTCCATCCTGCCCCTGCCGGTTCAGCACGGTCTCGCTGACCCACCCGCGTTCCGCCTGCCGGCGCGCAGAGGCGATTTCGCGGTTGTAGGCCTGACTGACATCATAGCCGTTGCGCGCATCCGCGCCCGGAAAAGTGGTGATGGCCAGCGTCATCATGATCGCGTTCACGCTGGCAACAACGAGAAAGAACACGATCAGGCTGATCAGCACGAAGCGACCGGTGATCGTGAACTCCTTGCGCGCTTCGGGCGTGCCCGACGGCAACAGGTCAACAGGCATGATCATCACTCCGCAACAGGACGCCAAGGGATCATCCCCTTCTATCAGTTTCCAGGACCATGGAAATGGTCATCCTCGGTCACGACTTCGCCCGCAAACAGATCGGATGCGCGGAAGACGATCGGCATGCTCTTGTCTGTCAGCGAAGCGCGCGGCGCCGAGACCAGTACACGAACCTCGCGCGTCCGGTCAGGCCCGACCGTGACCACCGGCCGCCAGTCCGCCGTTGCCGGCACACCGATCACCTCGATGGTGGCATTGACGACACCATCAATGGTCACCGCGAAATCGCGCACATCAGGCCGCTTGTTGAGCAGACGGATCGTATAGGCATTCCGGATGCTTCCATCAGCCAGCGGCGTGAACAGCGGGGTGCGGTCATGGATGACATTGATGCCGGCCGTCATGCGTGTCGCGAGCTGATAGATCATTGCGCCGCCGACCATGGAGATCAGAGCCAGATAGATGAACGTCCGCGCCCGGAAGAACTTGTAGACCGGCGTCTCACCCTTGAGACGCATCTGGATGGCCTCATCCGTGTCATAGGCAATCAGCCGCGGCTCCCGCCCGAGCTTTTTCATCACCGTATCGCAGGCATCGATGCACAGCCCGCACTGGATGCAGCCGAGCTGCGAACCTTCGCGGATGTCGACCCCCGTGGGGCAGACATTGACGCACTGGTAGCAGTCGACGCAATCGCCCGCAGCCTCTCCGGCCGACTTGAGCCGCGCCGCTTCCTTGACCGACGTGCGCGGTTCGCCGCGGTCATAGAGATAGGTGACGTTGAGTGCCTTGTCGTCGGTCAGCGCCGCCTGGATTCGCGGCCAGGGACACATGTAGAGGCAGACCTGCTCGCGCATGATGCCGGCGAAGATATAGGTCGTGAAGGTCAGGATGCCGATCCACATGTAGGCCGTGAACGGCGCCTTGAAGAAGATCAGATCGTTCACAAGCGTCGGAGCATCGGAGAAATACAGCACCCACGCGCCGCCGGTCCACCAGGCGATCATCAGCCAGATGAAATGCTTGGACACCTTCTTGACGGCCTTGCTCACGCTCCACGGGGCGGCGTCGAGCTTGATGCGATCGCGCCGGTCACCCTCGATGTGACGCTCGACCGCCATGAACAGATCGGTCCAGACCGTCTGCCAGCACAGATAGCCGCACCAGACCCGCCCCGCGATGGAGTTGAGCAGGAACAGCGTCATGGCCGCGATGATCAGCAGGCCCGTGAAATAATAGGCTTCCTGCGGCCAGATTTCGATGAAGAAGAAATAGAACCGGCGATTTTCGAGATCGAGCAGCACGGCCTGATTGGGCAGGTTCGGCCCACGATCCCAGCGCAGGAACGGAAGGAAGTAGTAGACCGCCAGACAAAACGCGAGCAGGGCCCATTTTATCTGGCGGTAGGTGCCCTGCACCCTTTGCGGATAGATCCGTTTGGCCGAAGCGTACAGTGGACCTTCGATAAACGTATCTTCTGCATCAGGGTGCCGGACGTCATTCACTTGCCGCCTCCAAGGCTGTTCACATACACCGCAAGCGACTTGATTGTGACGTCATCAAGGCGCCCGGCCCAGGCCGGCATGACGCCGGCGCGACCGTTGGTCACGGTTTCGATCAGGTCGGCACGACGCGATCCATACAGCCAGATCTGATCGACAAGGCTCGGCGCGCCGAGATCCTTGTTGCCCTTGGCGTCATCGCCATGGCAGCTCGCGCAGTTCGTGGCGAAAAGATCCTTGGCTTTCGCCTCGTCGAACTTCTCGCCGCCCGGCAGCTTGGCGAGGCTGAGGACATAATCGACGACCGTGTCGATCTCTTCCTTTTTCAGCGTGCCGGTCTTGCCGAAGGCCATCATGTCGCCGATGCGGGTATCAGGGTCGTTCGTCCAGCGGATGCCGTGCTTCAGCGTGGTCTGGATCGTCGCCACGTCACCGCCCCACAGCCACTCGTCGTCAACGAGGCTCGGATAGCCCTTGCCGCCAACACCGCCCGAGCCATGGCACGGAGCGCAGTTGTCGCCGAAGGCCGCCCGTCCCACCGCTTTGGCAACCTCAGCCAGGGCAGGGTTCTTGGCAATCTCCTCGACCGAGACCTTCTCGAGCGCCGCGGCATTCTGTCCGCGCCGCGCCTTCAGGGCCGCAAGCTCGGTCACAACGTCGGCGCGCGACGAGTAGCCGAACATGCCCGTGGTGTGCGAGCTGATCAGCGGCCAGGCCGGATAGACGACCCAGTAGCCGATCGACCAGATGATGCAGGCATAGAAAATATTGACCCACCATCTGGGGAGCGGCGTATTCAGTTCCTTGATGCCATCCCACTCGTGACCGGTGGTCGACGTGCCGGTGACGGCATCTCTTTCAAGATTAGCGGCCATAGGGTCAGTCCTCCTTCAGCGGAATTGCCGCCGCTTCTTCAAATCGCGCCTTGTTGCGCGGCCAAAAGGCATAGGCACAGATCGCCAGAAAGACGCTCATGAAGTAGATGAGCCCGGCTGACTGCGCCAGATGAGCAAGGAAAGTGTAGGTCTGCTGCATCTTTCCCTCCTCAGCGCCGGTTGGCTTTTTCGTCGTAAAGCTTGAAGTCGACGAGGGTGCCCAGCATCTGCAGATAGGCGATCACGGCGTCCGCTTCGGACACAGTCTCCGCCTTGCCGTCAAAGTTGCGCACAACCGCCTTCGGATACCGCTTGGTCACCGCATCGGCCCCCGGATCGTCAGGGTTGACCTGCGCCTTGATGTCGGCCGCCGCATTGGCAACCTGATCGTCGGTGTAGGGCACGCCGATAAAGCGATGGGTCTTCATTTCCGCGACAACCGCGTTCACGTCGAGCGGGGTCTTCTCGAGGAAGGGATAGCCCGGCATGATCGAGGTCGGCACCACCGAGCGCGGATCGGCGAGATGCGCGCGCTGCCATTCGTCGGAATACTTGCCGCCAACGCGGGCGAGATCGGGCCCGGTGCGCTTGGAGCCCCACTGGAACGGATGGTCGTACATCGACTCCGCCGCCAGCGAGTAAGGCCCGTAGCGTTCAACCTCGTCGCGCATCGGACGGATCATCTGGCTATGGCAGTTGTAACAGCCTTCGCGCAGGTAGATCCGCCGCCCCGCCAGTTCGAGCGGGGAATAGGGACGCACGCCTTCGACCTTCTCGATCGTGCTCTTGAGATAGAAGAGCGGAGCGATCTCAACGAGGCCGCCGATGGCGACTACCAGAAGGCAGCCGATCATCAGGACGACGACGTTGGTTTCGAAGATCTTGTGCTTGTCCCAGATGGACTTCTTCTGGGTATGGGAAGCTTCAGCCATCGTCGTTCTCCTTACGCGGCAGCCGGTGCAGCAGCGCCAGCCGAGCGGATGGCGAGAGCATCGGACGTGACCGTCTTCCACAGGTTGAAGGCCATGATCAGACCGCCGATGACGAACAGCAGGCCGCCAATGGCACGGATCACGTAGTAGGGATGCATCGCATCGACGGTCTCAACGAACGAATATTCGAGATAACCGAGCGAGGTGTATGCACGCCACATCAGGCCCTGCATGATCCCCGACACCCACATTGCCGAAACGTACAGCACGATGCCGATGGTCGAGACCCAGAAGTGCCAGTTCACCAGCCGCAGGGAGTACAGCTCGCGCTTGTTCCACAGCCACGGGAAGAGGCAGTAGAGCGCACCGAACGAGACATAACCGACCCAGCCCAGAGCACCCGAGTGCACGTGGCCGACCGTCCAGTCCGTGTAATGGCTGAGCGAGTTCACCGCCTTGATCGACATCAGCGGCCCTTCGAAGGTCGACATGCCGTAGAAGGCGACCGAGACCACCAGCATACGCAGGACAGGATCGGTCCTCAGCTTGTCCCAGGCGCCCGAGAGCGTCATCAGGCCGTTGATCATGCCGCCCCA
>CALCZO010000004.1 GCA_937903315.1 uncultured Alphaproteobacteria bacterium | reverse complement strand
CCTCGACCGGGCATATCCTGCTGCTCGGCCATTTCCTCGGCTTCCATTCGCCGACCCGCACCTTCGAGGTGCTGATCCAGCTCGGTGCGATTCTCGCCATCCTGTCGGTCTATTTCCGCAAGCTGCTCGATATCGGTCTCGGCATGTTCAGCGATCCGGTCAAGCGCCGGTTTGTGCTCGCCATCCTGATCGCCTTCATCCCTGCCGCAATCATCGGCGGGCTGTTTTCCAAACTGATCAAGTTCTACCTGTTCAATCCCTTCACGGTGTGCACGGCGCTGATTGCCGGCGGGCTGGTGCTGCTTGTCGTCGACGAGCACAAGTTCGAGCAGAAATACGATGATCCGATGCAGTTTTCGCTCGGAACCGCACTGAAGATCGGTCTGTTCCAGTGTCTGGCGATGATGCCGGGCGTCTCGCGTTCGGGTGCGACCATCGTCGGGGCAATGCTGTCGGGCGCCAGCAAGCGGGCGGCGGCCGAGTTTTCGTTCTTTCTGGCCATGCCGACCATGGTCGGCGCGTTTGCCAAGGATCTGATGGACAACTACAAGTTCCTGTCCAGGGACGACGTGACGCTGATCGCCATCGGCTTCGTGATGGCGTTCATCTCCGGCCTGTTCGTGGTGCGCGGGTTCCTCGATTTCATTTCGAAGAACGGCTTCCGACCCTTCGCCTGGTGGCGCATCATCGTCGGCAGTCTTGGGCTGGCCGGGCTGGCCATCTTCGGCTGATCCGGGAGCCGGTCAGCGCGCGCCCGAGGCGTGCCGCACCCTAGCGGCCGTATCGCGCCTCAAGCAGCGCCACTGTCAATCGCGCCGCCTGCGGATGACCGCCGGTCGGCAGGCCGTTGCGGGTCGACAGAGTCCAGCCGTAGATGTCGAAATGCGCATAGGCTTTCGCCTGTTCGACAAACCGCTTGAGGAACAACGCGGCGGTGATCGATCCCGCCATGCCCCCGGTGCCGGCGTTGTTGAGATCGGCGATCTTGCTTTCGAACATCGGGGTGTAATTCGACCACAACGGCAGTCGCCACGCCGGATCGTTGACCGCCGATCCTGCCGCAGCAATCTCGCCGGCCAGCGCCTCGTTGTCGGTGTAGAACGGCGGCAAGTCAGGCCCCAGAGCGACGCGCGCCGCGCCGGTCAGTGTGGCATAATCGATCATCAGGTCAGGCGTTTCCTCGTCGGCATAGGCCAGCGCATCGGCGAGCACCAGCCGGCCCTCGGCGTCGGTGTTGCCGATCTCGACAGTCAGCCCCTTGCGAGACATCAGCACATCACCGGGGCGGAACGAGGTGGCGGAGACGGCATTCTCGACAATCGCCAGCACCACGCGCAGACGCACCTTCAGCCCCAGCGCCATGATCATCCGCGCTGCCGTCAGGGCGGCGGCCGCCCCGCCCATGTCCTTCTTCATGAGCAGCATCGCCGAATCGGGCTTGAGGTTGAGCCCGCCGGTATCGAAACAGACGCCCTTGCCGACCAGCGTGACCGTGGGATGAGCCTCATCGCCCCATGTCAGTTCGACCAGCCGGGGCTCCTCGGCCGCCGCCCTGCCAACGGCGTGGATCAGCGGGAAATTCTTCTTCAGCAATTTCTTGCCGGCTATCTCGCGCGCCTTGGCACCGAACTCTTCCGCCAGCGCCAGAGCGGCTGCGGCAAGCGCATCGGGGCCGAGATCGGCGGTCGGCGTGTTGATGAGGTCGCGCCCGAAGCCAACCGCATCGGCGATGATGCTGACGCGCTTGCCATCGACACCCTTGGGCACCACCAGCCGGGCTGACGGTGCTTCGCCCGCACGGTATCGCGTGAAGCGGTAGGCGGCGAGCAGGTAGCCCAGCACCGCCAGTTCCGCCTCGTCCGGCGCCGTCTCGAAGGCATAGGTGCCGGCGGGCAGCGCGGCGGCAAGCTTGCCGGTGGCGAACGGGTCATAATCGGCACTGCCGCGCGCCGCAAAGCCGAACAGGACGCCCGCAAGGCTCCCGTCCGCCTCCGGCAGCACGGCGATCGCACCGGCGCGCGGCTTGAAGCCGGTTGCATCGAGATAGCGCTGCTGGGTGGCCCCCAGTCCTGCGCGCACGGTGTCGTAGGTCGACGGATCGACCAGTGTGATCAGCCGCGTGGCGGCGGAGCGTTTGGCGGCGAGAAGCGGATGGAGCATCAGACGGGAACCTTCGACAGGGGCGGCAGCAACGAGGGCCATTAACCAAGGATTAGGGTTAACGAAGTATTGCTCAAAGTCCAATCCGCCCGAAACCGGCGCATGGACTGAGAGGTATGCCATGGCATGGACCACCCGATCCGCGAAGAGGCTGGTGCGCTGGCTGCTGGCGCTGATTGTGCTGGCAACCCTGCCGGCGTGCAAGCGCGAGGTGCTCGATTTCACCGCCTCGATCGCCCCGCGCGCCGCCACCAGCGAGGACGGGCTGCGGCGCGAGGCCGAACGGCTCGGTCGCGCCTACGACCGCAAGCCCGGCGACCGGGCGACATCGCTGCGCTATGCGCAGGTGCTGCGCCAGCTTGGCCAGCACGGTCAGGCGGTCGCCGTGCTCCAGCGGGCCACGATCAGCAATCTCAATGATCCGGAAGTCGGCGCGGCCTATGGCAAGGCGCTGGCCGATGTCGGGCGGTTCCAGGAAGCAGCGGAGGTGCTGGCGCGCGCCCATGCGCCGGACCGGCCCGACTGGCGCATCCTGTCGGCACAAGGCACCGTGGCCGACCAGATGGGCGAACACGCCCGCGCCCAGCAGTTCTACGAGGCGGCCTTGCAGGTGGCACCGGGCGAGCCGACCGTTCTGGCCAATCTCGGCCTGTCCTATGCCCTGTCCAAGCGCCTGAACGATGCCGAACGCGTACTCACCCAGGCAGCGGCCCATCCGCGCGCCGACGAGCGCATCCGCGCCAATCTGGCGATGGTGCTGGCGCTGTCGGGCAAGTTCGAGCAGTCCCGTCAGGTGGCCGGGCGCGACCTCAGGCCCGAGGAGGCAGCCCAGCAGATCGACGGCATCCGCAAGATGATCTCGCAGACCAACACCTGGGCTGAATTGCAGAAGACCGAGGCTGGCCGGCGTCCCGCCCAGCGCGGCAAACAGGGCACCCGCGCCAACGGCGCTTGATCCGGCCACGCCGATCCCCTAACCCTGTGCTGCGGAAGCGGAAGGCTTCCGGCCACGGCAGGGAACAGACGTCATGCGCAATGCCCACCCGAGCTGGCTCAGCTCCATCGAGGACCTGATCGAGGACGCGCGCGCGGGCCGGATGTTCATCCTCGCCGACGACGAGGACCGCGAGAACGAGGGCGATCTCGTCATCCCCGCCTCGCTGGCGACGCCTGAGGCCATCAACTTCATGGCCCGCTATGGCCGCGGCCTGATCTGCCTGGCGATGACCGGGGCGCAGGTGGACAAGCTCAACCTGCCGCTGATGGCGGCGCAGAACCACGCGCCGCACAAGACCGCCTTCACTGTCTCGATCGAGGCGCGCGAGGGCGTCACCACCGGCATTTCCGCCGCCGACCGGGCGCGCACGGTGCAGGTGGCGATTGCCGAGGACGCGACACCGCGCTCCGTGGTGACACCCGGGCACGTCTTCCCGCTTATTGCCCAGGATGGCGGCGTGCTGGTCCGCGCCGGCCACACCGAAGCAGGGGTCGATATCGCCCGGCTGGCCGGGCTGACGCCGGCCGCCGTCATCTGCGAGATCATGAACGACGACGGCTCGATGGCGCGGATGCCCGATCTGGTCAAATTCGCCCAGACGCACGGGATCAAGATCGGCACGATCGAGGACCTGATCGGCTATCGCCGGCGGACCGAGAAGCTGGTCGAGAAAATCGCCGAATGCCCGTTCGACAGCCGCTACGGCACGGGATTCACGCTCAAGGTCTATGCCAGTTCGATCCATTATGCCGAGCATGCCGCGCTGGTGATGGGCGATGTCTCCGGCGACGAGCCGGTGCTGGTGCGGGTGCATCAGAGCGGCTTTCTCACCGACACGCTCGGCGATCTCGGGGCGGTTCACAAGCCCGGCGAACTGGAAGCGACGATGCGGCTGATCGCCGAACGCGGCCGCGGCGTCATCGTCATCATCCGCGAGCCTGCGCCGTCAGCGCTCAGCCGCGCCGTCAGGGCCCGCGCCGGCGACGCGGTCGCCGAAGGCTGGAGCGGCGAATTGCGCCACTATGGCATCGGCGCGCAGATCCTTCAGGATCTGGGCGTGCGCAGCATGATCCTTGTGTCCAACAAGCGGCGTGCGATCGTCGGCCTCGAAGGCTACGGCATCACGCTGGCCGGCCACGAACCGATCCCGCCGGTCGAGCCATGACCGCTGCCCCCGGCAGCGGCCGGCTGGGCCTGCCGTTCTTCATCGTGATTGCCGAACCGACCGAGCGGGCCGCCGACCGGAGCGCGGCCACGGCGGCCCATCTTGACTGGCTCGCCCGGCTGGAGGCGGACGGTTCACTGTTTCTCGCCGGCCCTTTCATCGGCGAGGACGGGATATCAACCGGCGGCGGCCTGTTCGTCCTGCGGGCCGCCTCGCAGGCCGAGGCCGAGGCCCTGGCGGCGGCTGATCCTTACAACGCGCTGGGGTACCGCACGGCTGTGGTCCGTCGCTGGCGGCTCGATCAGGGGGCGTTTTCCCTGTCCGTCAGCCTGACGCGGTCGGGCGCCGATTTCCGCTGACCATCGCTCACGTGCCCCTCATCCCTCCCGGCCAAGAACGAGATCGGGATCGCGGCGACGCCCGAGCATCATCAGCAGGACACCAAAGAGCGCGAGCACGATCACGGCGGGCGGCGTCAGGACCACCCATTCGACCACCGACCAGACCAGCGGATGCAGCGCACGGGCCGTGGCCGCTGACCAGCTGTCCAGCGTCCCCGGGCGGCCGACACTGTCGATGAGCTGGGCGAGCGATGTCGTCACCGGACGCTGGGCCGCAATGCTGGTCGTGCCATCGATGACCAGCATGATGAACGCGCCGACGAGTGCCACAAACCCGATGGCCCGCAATAAACCCTTCATGGTGGCCTATCCCTGTCCATCGTGCGGGGTGCGACGCCGTTGGCGACACCGACGCCTTTCGAGCATGACTTAGGCCGCGCGGCGGTTGCAGGCAAGAAGCAGGATCGCGCAATTGCGGCGAAAGCCGGTTTACTTTGGCGCAACCCCGTCCTATGAGGCGCTGTTCCGATTGCGGGGCGCGCTTTGCGCGCCGTGTGATCATGCGGAGAGGTGGCCGAGCGGTTGAAGGCGTACGCCTGGAACGCGTATATACGGGAAACCGTATCGAGGGTTCGAATCCCTCTCTCTCCGCCAGTTTTGCAAAAATCCGAGAAACTGCGATCCGTTACGGATCTTTTCGTGTCCATGGCGGCGGGATGATCTGGCCGCGCCGGACGGCCGTGATCAGCAGCACGATGCCTGTCGCCGTGCAAAGCGCGAACGCAATCACCGAGGCTTCGAGACCGAAGCTCCCGCCTGTCAAAACGTCCGGCCCCTTGATGTTGGAGCGGATCAAACCCGGATCGGCATCAGCACCGGAAACGATCCCTGAGAAAATGGCCGACTGGGTGTAGTTCCATGCCATATGGAAGCCGATGCTGAGCCACAGGCGGCGCGTGAGCATGTAGGCGGCGGCGAGCAGCAACCCTGCCTCGATGCTGATGTAGATGGCGCCGGTGATCGTGCCTGCCGGGTTGGCCAGGTGGACCAGACCAAACACAAGGGCAGAGATGGCAAGGGCAATCCAGCTGCCGAACATGTCCTCGACAGAGCGGAACAGAACGCCGCGAAAGATCAACTCCTCGAACATGCCGGAACTCAATGCCATGGCGACCGCCGGGATCACGTAGGTCCACGGGTTCAAGCCCTCGATGCGATACATGCCGAGCACGATGAGGACGAGGACACAGGCGGCGTAAAGCCCAGCACCGATCAAGGCGCCCGTTCCCCACTGCCGGCCCGCACCTGACAAGGACAGTTCGCTGACCGGACGTCGTTCGATGAAACGCGCCCAGCCTGCATAGACAGCGAGAGCGACCGTTGCCAAGCCCACCACAGCTAAAACGGATTTCAGTGAGTGAATCGCCCCGATTTTTCTAGACGCCCTCGGATTGCGTTTTGTGCTGTCGTTC
>CALCZO010000003.1 GCA_937903315.1 uncultured Alphaproteobacteria bacterium | reverse complement strand
AATGCGGAGTAGGTGCAAGCCTACCGGGGGTTCGAATCCCTCCCTCTCCGCCATTCATTCCCATGATCTATTGAATTACCCAATGCCGCGCGGGTGCGCATAGCGGCGCCCCGCCATTTCCCCGACAGGGGCGCAGGCCAATGATCCCGGCCCAGCCCCCCCCCCGGCGAGACGTCGCTTTCCCTATTCAGTCTTCGACGAAGGCTTCTTCCCGCGTTTTCTTGAACGCCGGCATCAGGACAAGGGTCAGCAGGATTGCCGCGACCGCGAGCATGGTGGCGCTGATCGGGCGCGTGATCAGCACCGTCGGATCGCCCTTCGACAGAAGCAGGGCGCGGCGGAGATACTCTTCCATCATCGGACCGAGAATGAAGCCCAGAAGAAGCGGCGCCGGCTCGCAGTCGAGCTTCTTGAAGAGGTAGCCGAGCAACCCGAACAGGGCCATGGTGTAGACATCGAAATTGGCGTTGTTGAGACTGAACACGCCGATGGCGCAGAACACCAGAATGGCCGGGAACAGGTAGTTGTAGGGAATGGTGATCATCCGTACCCACAAGCCGATCATCGGCAGGTTGAGCACCAGCAGCATCAGATTGCCGATCCACATCGACACGATCAGGCCCCAGAACAGCGCGGGCTGCTCACTCATGACAGAGGGGCCGGGCTGAATGCCCTGAATGATCATTGCCCCGATCATCAGCGCCATCACCGGATTGGCCGGGATGCCAAGCGTCAGCATCGGGATGAAGGACATCTGCGCGCCGGCATTGTTGGCAGCCTCGGGGGCAGCAACCCCCTCGATCGCGCCCTTGCCGAACTGCGCCTTGTTGGGCGACACCTTCTTTTCGAGTGCATAGGCGCCGAATGCCGCCAGCGCCGCGCCGCCACCGGGCAGGATGCCCAGCATCGAACCGAGCATCGTGCCGCGCAATGTCGGTGCAATGATCCGCCTGAAATCCTCGCGGGTCGGCATGAGCCCGGTCACCTTCTTGATCGTCAGATCGCGGGACGCCTCGTGTTCGAGGTTACCGATGATCTCGCCAAGCCCGAACATGCCCATCGCTACCGTCACAAAACCGATGCCGTCGGCCAGTTCCGGCAGCCCGAACGTATAACGCTGCGCGCCGGAATTGACGTCCGTCCCGATCAGCCCGAGCATCAGGCCCAGCACGATCATGCCGAGCGCATGCAGCACCGAGCCGTGGGCCAGAACGATCGACGCAATCAATCCGAGCACCATCAGCGAGAAATACTCCGCCGGGCCGAATTTCAGCGCCAGCTCGGCCAGCGGCGGAGCAAACAGCGCGATCAGGAAGGTGCAGACCGTGCCGGCGAAGAACGACGACAGCGCCGCAGTTGCCAGAGCCCGGCCGGCCTTGCCTTGCCGGGCCATCTGATAGCCGTCGAGCGCGGTGACGACCGACGAGGTTTCGCCGGGCAGATTGACCAGAATCGCGGTGGTCGAGCCGCCGTATTGCGCGCCGTAATAGATGCCGGCCAGCATGATCAGCGCGGTCACCGGAGGCATGGCGAAGGTCGCGGGCAGCAGCATCGCCACCGTCGCGGCGGGGCCAAGGCCCGGCAGAACGCCGATGGCGGTGCCGAGAAACACGCCGATCAGGCAGTAGCTCAGGTTGATCAGCGTGAGATTGGTCTCAAGGCCCAGCAGAAGGTTGGAGAACAGTTCCATGTCCCGACCCTCAGCGCTGGAGCCACGACGGCACGAGCCCGTCGAACCATGGCCCGAAAATCGGCATCGGCACCCCGAGCCCTTTGATGAACACCAGCACACAGAACAGCGCCAGCAACCCAAGCAGCGCGAAACTCTTCAGCGTGTACACCGAAAACCGGCTCGCGGAGGCGGAAAGGAGCACCAGTGTCGGCAGCGCGAACACCAGCCCTGCCCGCGGCAGCAGCCAGCCGAACGCCACGGCCCCTGCAACGATCAATGCCATCGGCTTCAGAGCGAGGGTTCCGACCGGCTCGCCATCCTTCAGGAACGACCGGACAATCGAGATAAAGCCAAACACAAACAACAGACAGGACAAAACGACGGGGAAGTAGCCAGGCCCCATCCGCGCCGCAGTGCCGAAACGGTATTCCTTCCCGATCCAGAAAAATCCGGCGGCAAACAGACAGTACAACAGGCCTGCCCAGAAGTCTTTTTCAGACCGAATATGCAACACGCAAAGCCTCCCCCCGCGCCGTTTTAGTCCTTAGTAGCAGTCGTGGCCCGGCCGCGTCCATCCCGCGGCGGAAAATTGACGGCCGGAAGGTCCGTCCGCGCCCTATTGGCCGGCCCGCCCCTTGCACCACAGGGCGATGTCGGAATGGGTCGCACACCAAACGCCGGGCAGCTGGCGCGCGATGGCCAGCAGTTCCTCGACAATCCAGATCCGGGAGCGTTGGCCGATCAGATCGGGGTGAAGGGTCAACTGGCACAGCCCCCCTTCCTCGTAGGCGCCTTCCAGCTCACGCCGAAAGACATCGAACACCGCCTCGGGCGCTGCGGGCTGCCCAGTGACGGCAAGGCAGGTGGCATCGTTGCGCGCGCGGCTGACCGGGATCTCGACCAGGCCCGTCGCTTCGTTGCCGGCAACGAGCTCGTACGGCTCGTCATCGGCCATCAGCGACGAATCGTAGAGCAGACCAAGCGCGCGGGCGATGGACAGGGTCCTGTCCGTGAACGTTCCGGCCCGCATTCCGACCGGGCGCAGCCCGGCAATGCGCTCGATCGCATTGCGCGCGCCGGTCGCCAGTTCCTGCTCGGCATCCGGCGGCAAGGTGGCATTATCCTCGCCGATCCAGCCGTTCATCGCCAGTTCGTGCCCGGCGTTGAGAATGGTCTTGACGTCGTCGGCATAGTGCATCGCAGCGACAGCCGGCAGAAACACCGTCACCGGAACCGAATGGCGGCGCAGCAGCGGCAACAGCCGCGACATGCCCTTGCGTGCGCCGTAATGGCCGGCGGAGCGGGCGTCGATCCCCCCACGCGCGGCAAGCGCCCGGACCTCGCCGCCCAGATCGAGCGAGATGGCCAGGGCCGCCCGGGCGCCGCCCTTCCACTTCTTCGGCTTCAGGCTGCGCCCGGCGCGCACCTCGGTCAGAGCGGCCCGCCAGCGCTCTTCAGGCCAGCTCCAGGCAGTATCGGACACGGTATCGGTCATGGCAGGCTCCCTTGTGCGGCAGGTTGCTTGCGCACCGCCCCGAAATCCTAAATGCTTAGAGACAAAAGGATTCGCTCCGCGCTCATCCTGCGCCATGGCCGATACGGGATTCAAGATGCCTGAGGGCAAGACCCACACCCCGTTGGCGCCGGACAGGCCGCCCCCTGTGCTGAACAATGTTCGGGCCGCCGTCATCCTGATCGTTGCGATGCTGTGTTTCACGATCGAGACGATGGCCGTCCGCGCGCTGTCAGGGTCGGCCAATGCGGCGCAGGCGGTCCTGTTCCGGGCCATCGGCCAGATGGTGCTGATCGCGGTCTGGATGCTGGCACGGAACCAGCGCCCGCGGCTGGCGTCCCCACGCCTTGGCCTGCATATCGCCCGCGGGATCGTCAGTGTCTGCGCCTGGTGGCTGTATTACCGGATGTTCCAGCGGCTCGATTTTGCCCTCGCGACTTTGCTGACCTTCGCCAGTTCGCTGTTCGTCGTGATCCTTGCCCGGCCGATTCTGGGCGAGAAGGTCCATCTGGTCAGCTGGGCCGCAACGCTGATCGGCTTTGGTGGCATCGCACTGGCCACCGGCGTCGGGTCTGTGCCGCTGTCAGTCGATGTCTACCTCGGGCTGCTCGCCGCCGCGCTGTCGGCCTCGATCGTGTTCCTCACCCGCAGCCTGACGCAATCCGATGACACGCTGACGATCATGACCTTCATCGGCCTCATCGTGCTGGTGGTCGCCGTGCCCGTTGCGGCGCTCGACTGGCAACCACTGAGCCTTGCCGAAATGGGCTGGCTGATGGCCTCCTCGCTGCTGGGTGCGTTCGGCATGATGCTGATGATCGAGGCTTATGCGATCGGTCAGGCCGCGGTTCTTGCTCCGATCGGCTATCTGCGGATCGCGTTTGCCATCGGCATCGGTGCGGTCGTGTGGTCGGAAATCCCGTCGTGGCGGATGCTCGCCGGCACCGCCATCGTCATCGTCAGCGCGGTGTATGCGATGGGCTACGAGCGGCGGCTGAAACAGCGGCTGATCGGCGCGGGCGGCATCGGCGCGGGGCCGGTGCGCTAGGGTCCTGACCCCAGGATCAGCGGGGCGCGCGCTTGGCGAGAATGCGCTGCAACGTGCGGCGGTGCATGTTGAGCTGACGCGCCGTTTCCGACACGTTGCGGTCGCAGGATTCGTACACGCGCTGGATATGCTCCCAGCGGACCCGGTCGGCCGACATCGGGTGCTCGGGCAATTCGGGCTTGACGATCCCGCCTGCCGTGAGCGCTGCCTCGATGTCATCAGCATCGGCGGGTTTGGCGAGATAGTCGAACGCGCCAAGTTTGACAGCCGAGACGGCGGTGGCGATGTTGCCATAGCCGGTCAGGATGATGGCGCGTGCCTCGGGACGGACACGCTTGAGTTCCGTGATGACATCAAGCCCGTTGCCATCCTGCAGGCGCATGTCGATCACAGCGTGCGCGGGCGGCGCCGCAGCGATTGCTGCCAGGCCTTCCGCAACGCTGGTCGCCGTGGCAACCACGTAGCCGCGCTTTTCCATGGCGCGCGCAAGACGGCTCAGGAAGGGCTTGTCGTCATCGACAATGAGCAGGCTCATATCGGCCATGGTCGATTCTCTCCCTGACAACTGCGACTGCGACTAAACGCATGCCATGCACGAATCGCAAGCCGGTAGACTGTCCGATGATCCCCGATCAACCGGACCGCTGTGACTGACCATCTTCCCCTAGCGGCTGGCGGCTATCCGGGAAAGTCCTTTCTTGCCCACAAAATACTCACTTCTGCGCCGCCTGACGCCGGATTGGACCAGGACAGCCGTCCGCCGGAGCGTTCGAGAAGCGTCTTGGCGATGAAAAGACCCAGACCGAGCCCGCCGCCGCTGCCGCGCTCGCCATCCGGAATTTCCAGCCGCTCGCGACGGCTGGTGACATAGGGTTCGCCCAGCCGTTGCAGGATCGCCGATGAAAATCCCGGTCCGTCATCGGCGATGCTGAGACGGACGTCCCGCGCGGTCCAGCGGGCGGCGATCGTGACCTGCCCGGCCGCGAAATCCGCCGCGTTGTCGATGATGTTGACGAGCGCATACATGAGGCCGGCGTTGCGAGGCCCCTCGGGCTGCGGTCCGTCACCGGACAGGTCGATGACAAAACCGGTCCCAAGCGCGCGGTGCGGTTCGACCAGTTCCTCGATGATCTGCCCAAGCGACAGCGTGCCGAGCGGGCCACCTTCGTCCGATCCCAACGACGCGATATCAGCCAGAATTGACCGGCAGCGGGCCGATTCCTGCACAAGAAGTCCAATATCCTCCTTGAGCGCGTGGCCGGGCGGCAGCTGGAGATCGAGTTCCCTGACGACAACCGCAATGGTGGCGAGCGGCGTTCCGAGCTTGTGGGCAGCGGCAGCGGCCATCCCGTCGACCGTGGAGAGCAGCTGCTCGCGCTCCAGCGCCCGCTCGGTCGCCGCCAGCGCATCGGCCAATTGCCGCGCTTCCTCCGCAACGCGGAAGGTGTAGGCGCCGGCAAAGGCGATCGTGACCAGAAGAGCGCCCCAGATCGCGGCGACATAGACCGGCGGCAACACCGGCCGGTCGTCGCCGGACCATGGCAGCGGCAGGTGAAACACCGCAAGGACACTGACCAGCACGCCGGCCGCAAGACCAAGCGCCACGGTATGGCGCTGCGGCAGGGCCGCAGCGGAGACCATGACCGGAGCCAGAAACAGGCTGGCGAACGGATTGGCTAGCCCGCCGGTCAGGGCCAGCAGCACGAACAGCTGGACCAGATCGTAGCCGAGAATGAGCGCTGAGGCACGGGCGGAAAAGCGGTGGTGCGGTCCATGACAGGTCCAGAGCCAGAGGTTGACCAGACCGGACACGGCGATGACGCCGGCCGTCCGCCATAACGGTACGTCGAACCGCAGCACCAGTGCGACGAACAGGACTGCGGCTACCTGGCCAAGGATTGCCAGCCAGCGCAGACGGACAAGGGTGTCGAGCTTCAGTGTCAGCTCACCGAATGTATGGCTGTCGGCACCCACGACGACTCTCCGGGCGTTTTCCACAGGGCGGCGCATGAAGGCTGCGCCGGATCAACACGCAGGTCCTAGATCACCCTGACATCAAGGGTTCAACGATATTTTTCCCTTCCGGCACGACGAACGTTGTATTTATAACGCAATGCAGCAATGGTTGGATGGATAACGTCTGTCCGAGACGGCAGAGGGTTTCATCCCGCTGACTTGCAGCCTTGCGCGAGGTTGCAGTTTTTCTTGCGTCGACAGGTTACCGAGAGGCATCCAGATGAACCACAACATGTACTTTTTCTACGAGGCTGCGCATTCGATCGTTTCGCCGTCGCGCGCCTTCGTGGATTCGGTCGGCCTGTTCTATCGCAATCCGCTCAATCCGCTGGCGCAGACTTCTTTCGGCCGCAACATGGCGGCGGCCTGCGAACTTTACGAGCGGGTGACGCGCCGCTACGGCAAGCCGGTCTTCGGGCTGCACGCGACGATGATCGAGGGCGAAGAGGTTCCGGTCACCGAAAGCGTGGTGTGGGAAAAGCCGTTCTGCCGGCTGCTGCGCTTCGTGCGCGGCCCGCACCCGGCGGGGATCAAGCAATCGAAGCTGCTGATCGTGGCGCCGATGTCCGGCCACTATGCGACGCTGCTGCGCGGCACGGTGGAGGCATTCCTGCCCAGCCATCAGGTCTACATCACCGACTGGCAGGACGCGCGCATGGTGCCGATGTCGGCCGGGCGGTTCGATCTCGACGACTACATCGACTACCTGATGGATATCCTGCGCCATCTGGGGCCGGATGTGCACGTCATCGCGGTCTGCCAGCCGTCGGTTCCGGTGCTCGCTGCCGTGGCGCGGATGGAGGCGGAGAACGATCCGCACGTGCCGTGCTCGATGACGCTGATGGGCGGGCCGATTGACACGCGCAAGTCGCCGACCGAGGTCAACAAGGTCGCCGAAAAGCGCGGGACCGACTGGTTCCGCCGTCATTGCATCATGCGCGTGCCGTTCCCCAATCCGGGCTTCATGCGCGAGGTCTATCCGGGCTTCCTGCAACTGTCCGGGTTCATGGCGATGAACTTCGACCGGCACGTCGAGGCCCATGCCGAGATGTTCAAGCATCTGGTCGAGGGCGACGGCGACAGCGCCGACAAGCATCGCGACTTCTACGATGAGTACATGGCCGTCTGCGACCTGACGGCGGAGTTCTATCTCCAGACCGTCGACACCGTGTTCGTCCGCCATGCCCTCCCCAAGGGCGAGATGACCCATCGCGGCAAGCCGGTCGATCCGACCGCCATACGCCGCACGGCGCTGATGACCGTCGAAGGGGAGAAGGACGACATCTCCGGCGTCGGCCAGACCAAGGCAACGCATGATCTGTGCGTCAACATCCCCAAGCACCGCCAGCTCTACCACCTGCAGGAAAAGGTCGGGCACTATGGCGTGTTCAATGGTTCGCGCTTCTCGCGTCACATCGTGCCGGCGATGAACCGGTTCATGGCCGAGATGGAACAATCGTTCGAACGGCCCGGCGCGGCAAAGCCGGTGGCCCTGTCTGAAGCGCGAAGCCGCAAGGCCGCCACGGCCAAACGGACCTGAACCGACGCGCCGGCATGGCAGTGCCACGCCGAATCTCCTAGTGTGGCGGCCATGTTCGCATGGCCTCCTGCCTTCATCCGGCCCCGTCGCCCGGCCCCCGCGCCCGCGGTGGTGGATGTGGTCCATCGTGACCAGACCTTCCGCGTGACCGTGCGGCGCAGCCGTGCCGCGCGGCGGCTGATCCTGAAAGTGCGAAGCGATACCGGTGAACCGGTGCTCACGCTGCCCTCGCGCACGTCGATGGCGCTGGCCAAGGATTTTCTCGACCGGCATGGCGGCTGGCTGGCCGAGCGGGTGCGGCGGATGCCGGACCGGGTGGATTTCGTCGATGGAGCGATCATTCCCCTGCGCGGGGTCGATCACCGCATCGTCCACCGCGAGGGCACGCGCGGCCGGCTCCGCATCCTGCCGCCGGACCAGCCCGGCGGCATGAACGCGATCGAGATCACCGCGCCGGCCGATCATCTGGCCCGGCGTCTGGTCGATGCGTTGAAGACACAGGCTGAAGCCGATCTTCGCATCGCCGTTGCGCGGCACGCGGCGGCACTCGGTGTGACCGTCGGACGGATCAGCATCAAGGATACCCGCAGCCGGTGGGGATCGTGTTCCGCGCGCGGCACACTGTCGTTTTCGTGGCGGCTGGTCCTGGCGCCGCCGCTGGTGCTCGACTATCTCGCGGCCCACGAGGTGGCACACCGGCGCGAGATGAACCATTCGCATCGCTACTGGGCCGCCGTGGCCGACGCCTTTCCGCGCTGGCAGGAGGCCGAACACTGGTTGACACGGCATGGCGCAGGACTGCATCGCTATGGCCCGCCTCCCGGCCAGCGCGCCCGGCCCTGATCCGCCTCTCCTCGTTCAACGGTTTGCCCCGTGCCCCGCTTCCAGCCCGATACCCTTGCCCTGACGGCGCTGATGGCGCTGCTCGTCTCGATCGGCCCGATCGCGACCGACATGTATCTGCCGGTGTTGCCCGAGATCAGGGCCGGACTCGGCGCCACAACCGCCCAGACGCAGGCAACCCTTTCGGGCTATCTCGCCGGCTATGCGCTGGCGCAACTGTTCTATGGCCCGCTGTCGGACCGGCGCGGCCGCCGTCCGATCATGCTGGTCGGGATGGCTCTGTTCACGATCGGCTCGATTGCCTGCACCTTCGCGCCGACCATCGAGGTGCTGATCGGGGCGCGCATCGTCCAGTCGTTCGGCGGGGCAGGATCGATCGTGCTGGCGCGGGCCGCCGTGCGCGATCTCTATGATGGGCCGCGCGCAGGACGGGAACTGGCGCGGATGGGGTCATTGATGGCGCTGGTGCCGGCCCTGGCACCGATCCTCGGGGCCGGCGTCGGCATTCTGTTTGGCTGGCGGGCGGTGTTCGTGTGCCTCGCCCTGTTCGGGCCGCTGCTAGCGGGGCTGGTGCTGTGGAAGATGCCGGAAACCCTCAAGCAGCCGCTGACCGATCCGTTTTCGCTGAAAGCCATGCTCGGCGATTTCAGGATCGTGTTCCGAGACCGCACGTTCCGCGTCAACACGCTGCTCGGAGGGCTGAGTTTTGCCGGGTTCATGGGGTTCCTGTCGTCCGGCTCGTTCGTCCTGCAAGGGCATTACGGCTGGGATGGCACACTGTTCGCCGCGGGCTTTGCCGTCGTGGTGCTCGGCTATTTTTCCGGCGTCACCGTCGCCCGGCGCAAGGCGATGAGCTGGGGCGGCGACAGGATCGTGCGGACCGGTGTGCTGATTGCGTTGCCGGCGGCGCTGGTCATGCTGGCGTCGATGGCAACCGGGTTCGGCGGCGGGCTTGGCGTCATCCTGCCGATGGCGGTCTATCAGGGCACGCTCGGGCTGATCCAGCCGATGTCGAACGCGGCGGCGATGATGCCGTTCAAGGAACGGGCGGGCGCCGCCTCGTCGCTGTTTTCGGTGATCCAGATGACGCTGGCCGCCCTTGCCGGCACGGTGGTCGGCCTGCTGCTGGATGCCAGCATGCTGGCCCTTCCGGGCATGCTGGTGCTGTGCGCAGCAGGCATGATCGCTGTCGTGCTTGTCACGCGGATCGGACGGAGCTGACCGCCGGCTCAGCCGCCCAACAGGCGGTTCAGCTTCTGGCGATCGCTGGCGCTCGGTCCGGCGGGCGGTGCCTCAGGCCGACGGATCGATCCGGTCGTTCCGACATTGCGCGGCGGGACGAGGCGCTGCTCCTTGGCTGTCGCCGCCGGCTTGGGTGCCTTGGGCAGCGGCGGCAGAGGCTGGGCAACGGCGCGGCGCACCGGGATCTCCGCCGGCGGCGCGGTTCCCGGCCGCGCGCGCGGCAGGGGCGGCAGCGGCTGGGCCTCGGTCAGATTGAGCGGCGGGCGGACGACGTCGCCCGACCGGCTCTCGTCTGGCCTGTAGGCCGGATGGTCATACCCATGGACACCGCCCCGATCGGGCTCGGCCTCGGCAGCGCGCGCACCGGCCAGACCGGGCAGCGGCTGGGCCGGCACGCCGGCCAGCGCCTGCTTCATGAACCGGCTCCAGACGTCGACAGGCAGGCCCGAACCGGTCACCTTCTTCATCGGATCGCCGTCGTCGTTGCCGAGCCAGACCGTGGCGACCAGCGCGCCGGTGTAGCCGACAAACCACGCGTCCTTGTGGTCCTGCGTCGTCCCGGTCTTGCCGGCGGCAACCCAGCCGGGCAATTCGGCCTTCTTGGCCGTCCCCGAAATCAGCGTCTCGCGCATCATGCCGTTGATCTGGGCCAATGTCCCCGCATCGATCACGCGGCTGCGGCTGTGCTCCTTGCGCTCGTAGATCACCTTGCCCTCGACCGTGCGGATGCGGCGGATGACATAGGGCGTGGCGCTGACGCCGCCGTTGGCGAAAGCGGCATAGGCCGCCGTCAGTTCAAGCGGCGAGACCTCGGACGTGCCAAGCGCCAGCGAAGCATTGTTGGCCAGCGGCGCATTGATGCCGAGCTTCTGGGCGGTGCGGATGACATTCTTGATGCCAACCTCCTGTCCGAGCTTGACCGCCACCGTGTTGAGCGACATCGACAGGGCGCGGGTCAGCGAAACCGGGCCGAAGTAATCGCGGGTATAGTTGGCCGGCTGCCAGCCCTTGATGTTGACCGGCGCATCCTCGCGCACGGTCTCGGGTGTCATGCCGTGTTCGAGCGCGGCGAGATAGACGAACGGCTTGAACGCCGAACCGGGCTGGCGACGGGCGAGGACCGCGCGGTTGAACTGGCTCTCGGTGTAGTTTCGGCCACCGACCAGCGCACGCACCGCGCCGTCCGGCGCCATGGCGACGAGCGCGCCCTGATCGACGTTCTTGGCGTCGCCCGCCTGATCGAGCACCGCGCCGAGCGCCCGCTCCGCAGCGTTCTGCACCGGCATCAGGAACGTTGTCGTCACCTGGACATCGGTATCGATGGCGCCGACATAGTCATCGATCAGATCCATCACCCAGTCGGCGGCATAATTGACCGAACCGGCGCGGGCGTTGCGGCGCGTCTCCGGCGGGCTGGCGAGCGCGGTCTTGTACTGCGCCTCGCCGATCATGCCCTGATCGAGCATTTCCTTGAGCACGGTCTGGGCGCGCTCCTGCGCGCCGGCCGGATTGCGGTTGGGCGCAAGACGCGAGGGCGATTTCATCAGACCGGCCAGCGTCGCCGCCTCGCCGAGCGACAGCTGACGCGCGGACTTTGCATAGTAGCGCTGGGCCGCCGCCTCGATGCCGTAGGCCCCCGAGCCGAAATAGACCCGGTTGAGGTAGAGTTCGAGGATCTGCTCCTTGGAATAGGTCCGCTCCAGCCACAGGGCGAGAATCAGCTCCTGCGCCTTGCGCGAGATCGAGCGCTCCTGGGTCAGGAAGATGTTCTTGGCCAGTTGCTGGGTCAGGGTCGACCCGCCCTGCTCGACCTTGCCCGACACAAGGTTGCGATGGATCGCGCGGCCGAGGCCGAAGACATCGACGCCGAAATGGTCGTTGAAGCGCTTGTCCTCGATGGCGACGAAGGCCTTCGAGACATAGGGCGGCAACTCCCGGATCGCGATGTTGCGGCCACCGGTTTCGCCGCGATTGGCCATCAGTGTCCCGTCGGCGGCCAGAATCGCGATGTTCGGCGGCCGCTTGGGCACCGAAAGCTGGTCGATCGGCGGCAGCTTGAGCGCGTAATAGCCGATCAGCCCGGCCAGTCCGATGGCGCACCAGACCGAGGCGACCGCTGCCCAGTAGACCATCGTACCAAAAAATCCGCGGCGGCGACCGGATTTTCCGGCCGGACCGGAACGGCCGCGCGCGGCCTTCTGCCGGCGCTGTGGCGGGGCATAGGCCTCGTCCTCGTCATCGTCCCTGCGGCGGCTCATGCGGGGCTCCGGCTGTTCGTCGTAACGGGATGCCGCAGCGCGACGGGACGGCCGGGATGGACGGTCATCCCAGTCGTCATCAGGATCGAGATCGACATCATGATCGGTCGCAGCCCGGCGGGCACGCGCATCACCTTCGAAGGTCGGCTCGCGCCGCCGCCGTTTCCGGTCCCCGTCATCATCCCAATCGGCCATTACACAACCCGCCGCATGCCCACTCCGGGAGACACCGTAGCGGCATCGCCTTAAGGCTGCGTTAGCGTTAGGCCATGGTTGCGGAGGATGGCCGAAGCAAGGCGCGCGGCGGGGTTCAGCCGCCGGCTCTGGCCTTCAGCGCGGCATTGCGGATGCCGGTCAGGGTGCTGGTGGTGGTGATCGCCTCGGGATCGAGGAACAGATGCAGGATCGCCGGCTTGCCCGAGGCTTTCGCCCGCTCGAAGGCCGGGGCAAAGTCCTCGGTGGTCCGCACCGTCTCGCCATGGCCGCCGAACGCGCGGGCATAGGCGGCGAAATCCGGGTTTTTCAGGTGCGTGCCCGAGACCCGCCCCGGATAATTGCGCTCCTGATGCATCCGGATGGTGCCATACATGCCGTTGTCGAC
>CALCZO010000002.1 GCA_937903315.1 uncultured Alphaproteobacteria bacterium | reverse complement strand
TCGAGGCGATGGGCCGGCAGATGAAGGCCGAGCGCGAGAAGCGCGCCAACATCCTCGAGGCGGAAGGGTTCAAACAGGCCGAGGTGCTGCGCGCCGAGGGCCACAAGCAGGCCGAGATTCTGGCCGCCGAAGGGCGCAAGACGGCCGCCTTCCTCGATGCGGAAGCGCGCGAGCGCAAGGCGGAAGCGGAAGCCAAGGCCACCGAGGTGCTGTCGAGCGCGATCGCGGCGGGCGATACGGCGGCGGTCAACTATCTGATCGCAGAGAAATACGTTGGCGCGCTCGGCCAGTTCGCCACGGCCAACAACCAGAAGGTGATGATCGTCCCGATGGACATCGCCGGGCTGGCAGGCACGTTGTCGGGCATCGCCGAGATCACGCGGGCAGCCACCAGCGGCGAAGGCGGAACACGGTCCGTGCCGCAGTCCGCACCGGCGCGCCGGTCTGCCGGAGCGGCCAATGCACCGCCGCCTTCGTTCACCAGCCCGTTCGGCAAGCCGGAGTAGGTACCATGATGGGCAGCTATGGCGCATGGGGTTGGCTGGCGCTCGGGCTGATGCTGATCGCGGTCGAGGTGCTGGTGTTTCCCGGCGGATTTCCGCTGTGGATCGGCATTGCCGCGCTGGTGATGGCTGCGGTGACAGCGCTTTACCCGATGGCGTGGGAGCCTGAACTCGTCGTGTTCGGGTTGCTGGCGATTGCGGCATCGGTGGCGGCCTGGCGGCTGAACTACCGCAAGGGGCGGACGGATGCGGCCGATTCGCTCAATGCGCGGGTCGAGCACCTGGTCGGACGGACCTTTACGCTCGACGAGGCGATCAGTGGCGGGTTCGGGCGCATCCGCGTCGACGACACGGTGTGGCGCGTCAGCGGGGCGGACCTTGCGGCCGGCACTATGGTGACCGTCACCGGCGTCGATGGCGCGACGCTGCTGGTCAGGCCAGCCGGGGGCTGAGGTGGCGCGGAGTGTTTGACAGCACGGCATTGCCTCTGACACTGTGATCACAGGTCGCCGCGCGCCGCAGGGATGGTGCCCGGTTCTGGGCCGGATCATGCCAAGAGGACACCATGGGCAAGCCTGACATTCGCGTCGCAACCTTCGCCGGGCCGGGCGCCAAGCCGAAGATCGAGACCGTGCCGTGGCCGGCGGTTCCCGAGAAGGCCGCGCTGATCAAGATCGGCGCCTGCGGCGTCTGCGGCACCGATCAGCATATCCTCAAGGGCCACTGGCCCAAGCCACTGCCCTGGCCGTTCACGCTCGGTCATGAAATCGGCGGGGTGATCGTCGAGAAGGGGCCGGAGCTGAAGGCCGACTTCATGGGCAAGCCGCTCGAGGTCGGCTCGAAGATCATGATCCCGCCGCTGATGCCGTGCGGTTCGTGCGACTATTGCCTGCATTATCCGCAGACCGCCAACAAATGCCTGACGCCGGTCTATTACGGGCGCTATCTCGGGTTTGACAAGGCCCCGCATCTGTGGGGCGGCTGGGCCGAATATGTCTATGTCGATCTCGGCATGCTGCCGGGCACCAAGATCTACAAGCTGCCTGACGACATGTCGCTGCGTCTCGGCTCGCTGTCCGAACCGCTGACCTCCGGCATCCGTTCGCTCAACCGGGCGCGCTCGGTTGGCGGGTTCAACTGGAATGATACGGTGGTGATCCAGGGATCGGGGCCGATCGGCATCCTTGCAGTCGCCGCCGCGCAGGAAATGGGGGCGGGGCGGGTGATCTGCGTCGGCGCGCCGGAAGAGCCGCGACTCAAGCTCGCCCGCAAGTTCGGTGCCGAGGCGACCGTCAACATCGAGGACTACAAGACTGCCGACGAACGCATCAGGCGCGTGCGCGACATCGTCGGCGGGTTCGGGGCCGATCTCGTGGTCGATTGCTCGGGCCATCCGACGGCGGGGCCGGAGGGCATCGAGTTCCTGCGCGACGGCGGCACCTATGTCGAGATGGGCCAGTTCACCGATGCGGGGTCGATTCAGACCAACTGGCATCGCATCTGCACCAAGGATCTCAACGTGCTCGGCTCCTGGGCGTTCACCGCCAACGATCTGCCGCTGGGGGTCGAGATGCTGTACAAGACCCGCAACAAGTATCCGTGGCTGGAGATGCAGACGATCTATCCGTTCACGCAAAGCGGCGTGACGCAGGCAGTCGAGGATGCAATGGCGATGCGGACGGTCAAATCGACCATCCTGCCGTGGCCGGAGATTGCCGACTGATGACCGGCTGCCGGTCTGATCAGCCCGGCGGGATGGTGGCGAGGCGACGCAGGGTTTCCGGCGTCGTCGTGGGAAAGCCGAAGAACTCGATATAGGCCGGTATCATCTCGAACAGCATGTCGAGACCGATCTGCACTTTGCAGCCGCGTGCCATCGCGGCGGCGAGAAACGCGGTCGTCTCCTGCTTCATCACCACCTCGCCGACGAAGGCGGATGGGGCGATGCGCGCAACATCGACCGGCATCGGATCGCCCGTGTTCATGCCGAGCGGGGTGGCGTTGACGACAACATCGTAGCCGGCGGGGTCGTTCGAACCGGTGACGATCTCGATGGCCGGGTAGTGGGTGTGCAGCCGGCCGCCGAGCGCTGCGGCGGCGGCCGGGTTGACATCGTAGAGGCCGAGCCGGGCGACGCCGGCGCGGGCCAGCGACGCGGCGATGGCGCAGCCGACGCCGCCAGAGCCGACGACCAGCCCACTTTTGCCGGCGAGGACCTGCCCCTTGCGTAGCACGCCGCGGACGAACCCCTCGCCGTCGAACATGTCGCCAACCAGTCGCCCGTCCGCCAGCCGGCGGACGGCATTGCAGGAGCCGGCGATCTTCACCTCGGTCGAGACCTCGTCGAGCAGGTCCACCACGCGCACCTTGTGCGGCATGGTGATCAGCGCGCCATGGAAATTGGTGAAGGCGAAGATGGCCGGCATCGCGCTGTCGAAGGCGTCCGCCGGCACGCCCATCGGCACGACGACGGCGTCGATCCCGGCATGGGCGAAATAGGGATTGTAGATCATCGGCGCCTTGAACGAGCCCGTCGGATACCCGATGTGCGGGATGAGCGCGGTCTTGCCGGTGATGATCATGGCCGATGCCTTACTTGGCTGCCGTCAGCAGCCGGGCAAGGTGGCGGACGCCGAGCACATAGCCATGGGTGCCGAAGCCGGCCATCACCGCATCGGCGCGGTGCGAGACGTAGGAATGATGGCGGAACGCCTCGCGCTTGTGGACCTGCGAGATATGGCATTCGACCACCGGCCCCTCGAAGGTGTTGAGCGCATCGAGAATGGCGACCGAGGTGTGGGTGAAGGCAGCCGGGTTGATCAGCAGGCCGCCGGCGATCTGGCGCGCCTCATGCACCCAGTCGATGATCTCGTATTCGCGGTTGGACTGGTGGAAGCGGATGTCGCAGCCCAGTTCCCCGGCCGTCTCGCGGCACATCCGCTCGACATCCTCCATGGTCTCGTGACCGTAGATCTGCGGCTGGCGCTTGCCGAGCAGGTTGAGGTTGGGGCCGTTGAGGACGAAGATGAGGCGGGACATGGCGGCGTTTCCTGTTGGCGGTTGAACCCTGTCGTGCCGCCCGGTTCTGGACCGAAGCGGGCGGCGCGGCAAGATCAATCGGTCGAGACGTGGCTGACGTGCCGATCGGGCGAGTAGATGTCGAGGATGTTCCAGTGGCCCGAGGTCGGGGTCGGATTGTTGATCATTGCGACATCGATCACCGTCGGGCGGCCCGAGGCGATGGCGGCTTCCAGTGCCGGTTTGAACTCCGCCGCCGAGCGGATGCGCACGCCATCGACGCCGTAGGCACGGGCGATCGCCGCGTAATCGGGTTTCTGCTCCGCGATCGAGGCGTCCTTGGGAAACACCGTGCCATAGGTCAGATCGTAATGCGCCTTCTGCAACCCGGCGATGGTGCCGAAGGCGTTGTTGTTCATCACCACCCAGATCACCGGAGCGTTCTGTTCGGCGGCGGTTGCGAGGACCGCCGGGTTCTGACCGAAGCCTCCGTCACCGACAAGGCTGATGACGACCCGGTCGGGAAAGGCGATCTTGGCCCCGACGGCCGCCGGCGGGCCGAAGCCCATGGTGGCAAAGCCGCCGGGAATGAGGATCGAGCCGGGGGTATAGATCGGGAACTGCTGGGCGACACCGTTCTTGTTCCAGCCGACGTCCGAGGTCAGGAACGCATCGCGCGGCATGGCAGCGCGCAGGTCGGCGAGGATGCGCTCGGGCATCATCGGGAAGGCGTCGGAGGTTGCCATCGCCCTGTTTTTATCGGCAAAGGCCACACGTTCGGCGGCAATCGTTCGGGCCAGTTCCGGCCGCTTGACGCCGTTCGGGTACATCTCGCGCGCCACGCGGTTGAGCACCTTCAGCGCGGATTTCAGGTCGGCGACGACGCCGATCTCGGTGGGGAAGTTGCGGCCGATTTCCTGCGGTTCGATGTCGATATGGATCAGCTTGGTCGGCGGGAAGTTGAAGGTGTAGTCGCGATACCAGCTTGAACAATCGGCCTCCTTGAAGCGGGTGCCGAGACCGAGCACCCAGTCGGCCGCGAGGCAGGTGTCATTGGTGAACTTCGTGCCCCAGAACCCGGTCATGCCCAGCGTGAACGGGTTGTCATCGGGCAGGACGCCCTTGCCCATCAGCGAATGGGCGACCGGCATGTTGAGGTGCTCGACGAAATCGGCGAGTTCGGCGTAGGCCTTTGACAGGGCGACGCCGCCGCCGGCATAGATGACCGGGCTTTTCGCAGTCGCCATCGTCTCGACGATGCGGCGCGCCGTCTCGTCATCGATCGAGGGCCTGACCAGCGCCTTGGTGTTGCCCTTGAGCCGATCGAACAGGGCCGTGTCGATTTTGGCCGAGAAAACATCCATCGGCACATTGACCAGCACCGGGCCGGGCTGGCCGCTTTCGGCGAGCAGGAAGGCCTTTTCGAGTATCTCGGGGAACAGCTCGGGCGTATCAACCCGCCAGGCCCGCTTCACGAACGGGCGGTAGATTTCATACTGGCTGGCATCGGCATGGAGGTTGACCTCCTGATGCGGGTGCTTGCCGTAGTAGTAGCTCGGAATGTCGCCGGCGATGACGACCATCGGGATGCAGTCAAGCGCCGCATTGGCAACGCCGGTCGCCGCATTGGTCAGGCCGGGCGAGAGATGCGACAGCAGCACGGAGGCCTTGCCGGTGGCGCGCGCATAGCCATCAGCGGCATGCGCGGCGATCTGCTCATGCCGGACATTGACGAAATGCAGACGGGTGTTGGCCATCGCGGACAGCACCGCGATGTTGGTGTGCCCGCAGAGGCCGAAGATGTGGGTGACGCCCCGGTTTTCGAGGTAGCGCACCAGCTGGTTGGAAATCAGGTCTTTCATCGGTCTCGTCCTTCGGGCCGGGCGTGCGGGACCGGGCGCGGCTGCGCCCGGAATGCGGGGTCAGAGCGTCTCGGTGTTGTAGAACTCGCCGAACAGCTCGGCGTCCGACGGACGATCTTCGGGGATCGGCCGCGAGACCCAGGTCACGTTCATGTAGTGCTTGAGCGAGACATTCTCGTTGGTGATGTTGCCGCCCCAGATGCCGCAGCCGAGCGACGAGGTCATCGGCATGCCGTTGTTGAAGGCGCCGGCGTTGGCCTTTGACTGGGGCTGACGCACCATCATGCGCGAGACCGGCGCGACGGCAGCAAGCCGCATGATGTGGTCGTCGCTGAACGAATAGATGCCGCAGGAATGACCCTTGCCGCCGACCTCGTAGACCTGACGAACCTTGTCGATCGCGTCGTCGAAGCCGTTGAATTTGAACAGTGCCATCACGACACTGAGCTTCTCGGACGAGAACTTCTGGTCCTTGCCGATCCGGTCATGCTCGACCATGATGAACTTGCGGTCGGCCGGAATCGCGAAGCCGGCGATCTGGCCGATCTTCTGGGCCGAGACGGCGACCGTGTCGATGGTGCGGTGGCCGTGATCGTCCCACAGGGCGCGTTCGAGCTTGGCCTTCTCGATGTCGTTGCAGAGATAGCCGCCTTCCGCGACAAGCGCATCACGCATCGCGTCATAGACTCGCGAGTCGATCAGCAGGTTGCCGTCGGCCGAGCATCCCGAACCATAGTCCGAAGTTTTCGACACGCGAGAGTTGTAGGCCGCCTCCCTGATGTCGGCGGTCTCGTCGATGACCATGGTCGAATTGCCGGCGCCGACACCGTAGGCCGGCTTGCCGGAGGAGTAGGCGGCCTTCACCATCGGCTTGCCGCCGGTGGCCAGCGTCAGGTCGCACTGGGCCATCAACTCGCCGGTCAGCGGGATCGACGGCTTCTCGACGCACTGGAAGATGTCCTCGGGCACGCCAAGCTTCTTCATCGTCTCGCGCATGACGCGGACCATCTCGAACGTGGTCTTTTTCGCCCGCGGGTGGGGGGAGAAGATCACGGCGTTCTTGCACTTGATGGCATAGATGCCGGTGACCGGCGGGGTCAGTTCGGGGTTGGTGGTCGGGATCAGCGAGGCGATGACGCCGGCCGGCTTGGCGATCTTGGTGATGCCCTTGGCTTCGTCGACCTCGATGACGCCGACGGACTTGCCGCGCAGTGCATCGCGCAGCACGCCGAGGATCTTGAAGCGCTTTCCGGCACGGCCCTCACGGTCGCCGATGCCGCTCTCGTCAACGCCCATCTGGGCAATGCGGACAAAGGTTTTCTCGTTGCCGCAGGCCCATCCGAGCGCCTGGGCGAGACGATCGACCTGCGCCTGATCATAGTCCTTGATCGTGTCCATCGCGGCGCGTGCGCGCGCCACCATATCGGCGATCATCCGGCGCTGATCGTCCTCGATGTCCCGTTCCCAGGCGGAAGCCTTGCTCATGGTCATATCCTCGATGGTTATCCGTGCGTGCCGGTGCGCAGGGGCGCCGGCTGGTGCGACATGTGGGTGAAATAGGCTTTCGCTGTCTCAAGACAGCGGCGCGCGTGCCCTTCAGCGCCCAGTTCAGCCATGCGCCGGTCATTCGGCAGTTCGATCGAGAACGGCATGATTGGCAGACGTTCGACGATGGCGGCAAAATCGATGCAGCCTTCGCCGGGGTAGAGCCGGTCCTCGCGGGCGATATGGATCTTGCCCTCGCGAGTGACCGGGACCGGCAGGCCGGCATCGCACAGATGCAGGAAGTGGAACCACTTGCGCGGCAGCAGCGCCAGATCATCAAGGCTGCAACCGGAGAAGTGGAAGTACAACGTGTCGATCAGAATGCCGCCGTTCGACCGCCCGGCGGCATGGACGATGTCGGCGGCCTCGCGCAGGGACGACAGGCGCGAGAAGGTCGGGAATTCGAGATCGACCGTCAGGCCGAAGGGGCGGGCCAGATCGCAGATTTCGCCATAGCGTTCGACGACAAAATTGCGATCGGTGTAGCGCCCGGTCCAGGCGCTGGAAATGACATGGCGGGCACCGAGTTCCGCCCCGACCTCGAAGGCCCGCAGGTAGGACTTCGGGTCCCTGTCAGGCAGGATTCGGGCGAGTTCGATATCGAGCACGCTGAGGCCTGTGACCGCCAGTGCGGCCTTGGTCTCGCGCACCATCGCAGGGCTGACCGGATCGCAGGCCGGCTCGCCGGCAACACCCATCGGGATCAGCCGCAGGCTGACATGATCGTAGCCGGCGCGGGCGGCAATGTAGGTCTGTTCGGCCGGGGTGTGGCCGGGAACGGTCAGGTAGGCCAGCGAATAGCGGCGGCGGTGTCCGGTTCTCGGCATCACGCAGCCTCCGCCAGAGGGGCCAATCGGCCCGGAAGGGTCCGTCCGAGCATCGTTTCAAGCCGATGGGTGACGGCTGAAAGCCTGCGCCAGTCGATGCTGGTGCGGATGCCCATTTCTTCGAGCGCGAAGACGGCATCTTCGGTGGCGATGTTGCCGGTCGCCGACGGAATGAACGGGCAGCCGCCGAGGCCGCCGACCGCGGCGTCGAAGATCGTCACGCCGGCCTCAAGCCCGGCCACCATGTTGGCGATGCCCAGCCCGCGCGTGTCGTGCAGGTGCAGCGACAGGCGTGTCCCAGGGGCGACCGCATCGGCCACGCGGGCACAGACCTCGTAGGTCCATTTCGGGTTCGACAGGCCGGCGGTGTCGGCGATGTTGATTTCCTCGACGCCGACGGCGCTGTAGGCGCGGGCGATCCTCAGAACCTGATCGATGGCGATCCGGCCTTCGAAGCCGCAGCCGAGCGCCGACTGGATGCCGGCGCGCACGGCGATGCCGGCGTTCATGGCGGCCTCGATGGTCGGAAGCATGCCGGCGAGCGCCTCGGCGACGCCCTTGCTGGCATTCCTCAGCGAATGGGTTTCGCTGGCCGACACCGACATCGACAGATGCCGGACCCCGACCGTCATCGCCCGGTCAAGGCCGGCGCGGTTGAGAATCAACGCGGTATAGGTAACGCCGGGCCGGGGCGCGAGGCGGGCGAACACCTCGTCGGTATTGGCCATCTGCGGCACCCGCCCGGGATGGACGAACGAGCCGACCTGGATGCGGCGGACGCCGGCGTCCGCGATCGCTGCAACCAGCGACAGCTTCTCCTCGACCGAGAACAGGCGCTTCTCGATCTGAAGACCGTCGCGAAGGGTTTCGTCCTCGATCAGAACTTCCGAAACGCGATCGAACATATCCGTGCCGCTCTCCATGGATGAAGACAGGAGTATGGCGGGATGAGAGTAACATCAAATATTGATATTTGCGCTTCAGCAATCATCATGTTAATTTATTGACTGAGGAGGCGGCTATGCTCACGCTGCGGCAGATCGAGGTGATCCGGGCGATCATGGTGACCGGCACGGTCAATGGCGCGGCGCAGCTGCTCAACGTTTCGGCGCCGGGCATCAGCCGGATCATGAAATACGCCGAGGGAGTGCTGGGGCTCAAGCTGTTCTCGCGCCAGCACGGGCGCTATGTGCCGACGCAGGAAGCGGCCGATATTTTCGGCCAGATTCATGACGTGTTCCGCAAGGTGGAAGATCTTGCGTATGCCATCGACCGGGTCAAGCGCGGGGCGACGGCAACGTTTTCCTTCGCCGCGGTGTCGTCGATCTCCCAGCATGTCGTGCCGCGGGCGATCCGTGCAATGCGCAAGCGCTATCCGGATCTGAAGATCAAGGTCGATGTGATCAAGATCGACGAGGCGATCGACTATGTCCTGCTGAAGAAGGGCGAGATCGCGGCGCTGTCCTACAAGCTCGATCATCCTTCGATGCTGTTCCAGCCGCTGGGGCCGAACTCGCTGGTTGCTGTGGTGCCGGAGGGGCATGCGCTGGCCGGGGAGCTGCACCTGACGGCACGCCAGATTCTCGACCATCCGCTGATCGGCTTCGACCGGACGGATCCCTATGGCCAGCATATTGCCGGTTTCTTCGCCGCCGCCGGGCTTGAGTTCGACCTGTCGATCCAGGCACGTTACGCCCACACCGTGCTCGGGCTGGTGGCGCAGGGGCTCGGCGTGGCGGTGATCGATGCCTTTTCGGTCGGCGATGCCCCGCCGCCGGGGGTCGTCTGCCTGCCGGTCGATCCGCCGATGACGTTCTCGACCTATATTGCGACCAATGTCGACGTTCCGCTCTCGACTTTTGCCGAAAGCATGATCCATTTGCTGCGGCAGGAAGCGCGCGTCGCGGCCGGTGGCGTCGGTGTTTCGCTCCCGTCGCCGGGCAAGCCTGCGTGATGACCGGTCACGGCCCTCCGGCGGGCCGGTGTCTGGTGATGAGAGAAATGCCGGTCAGGAGAGCGACGTGTCCGAGGTTATTGTCCACGATCCCCGTTTCCAGTCGCTGGTCATCGGCCATGCCAAGCTCGAAAAACTCTGGACCGGGTGTCGCTGGGCGGAAGGGCCGGCCTATTTCCCGGCCGGGCGCTATCTGGTCTGGTCCGATATTCCCAACAACCGGCTGATGCGGTTCGACGAGACGGACGATCGGGTTTCGGTGTTCCGGCTGCCCTCCAACAACACCAACGGCAACACCACCGACCGGCAGGGCCGGCTTGTCTCGTGCGAACATCTGACCCGGCGTGTGACACGGACCGAGCACGATGGCTCGATCACGGTGCTGGCCGACCGGTTTGACGGAAAGCGATTCAATTCACCCAATGATGTCGTCGTCAAATCCGACGGGTCGATCTGGCTCAGCGATCCGACCTACGGCATCGACAGCGACTACGAGGGCTTGACCCAGACGCCGGAGATCGATGGTTCGCACGTCTATCGCATTGATCCCGACACGCACGCGGTCACACGCGTCATCGCCGACCGGGTGCGGCCCAACGGGCTGGCCTTCTCGCCCGACGAGAGGCTGCTCTATGTCACCGACACCGGCCGGTCGCATGTGCCGGGCCATCCGGTGACGATCACCGCCTACACGGTGGCGAGGGACGGCCGCAGCGTCGAGGCAGGGCCAGCCGTGTTCGCGACCTGTCCGGCCGGGTTCTACGACGGGTTCAGGGTGGATACCGGCGGCAACATCTGGACATCGGCGGGGACCAGCGTGTTCTGCTATGCGCCGGACGGGACGCATATCGGGACCATCGCCATCGGCGAGATCGTCGGCAATGTCTGCTTCGGCGGCATCAACCGCAACCGGCTCTATATCTGCGGCCAGACCTCGCTCTACAGCCTGTTCACCAAGGCGCGCGCCGCGGTTTGACAACGATCAACCCACCGGATGCGTGAGCGGCGACGCCTATCCTGCGTCCGATCGTCGCTGATCCCCTGTGACAGACTGTCGCGGAGATTTGTTCCAAGTCAAAGAAACACTGCCCTGTCCCTGTCAACCTAACAAATATCAAGGTCGGGTGCCGGCTGCTCTGGCACAGGACCTCACGATTATCAGGTCTGGCCATGGCAGAACTTACAAGACGGGGATTGTTCCGGGCGTTCCGCGCTTCTCCCGCCGACGAGGCGGGGGATGAGGCCGTTCCGGTCGCGCAGATCGGCGACGCCTGCGTTGAACCCAAGGGCGTGACCTGCCGCCGCTGCGGCGACGAGTGCGATGCGGGTGCGATCCGTTTCCGCCTGATCGGGCGCGGCCGGGCCCATGCCGATCTCGACCGCGACCTGTGCACCGGGTGCGGTGCCTGCCTGCCTGTCTGCCCGACCCACGCCATCACGCTCACCAGCCGCGACCGTGCCGCGCTGATCACCGGACTCGTCGATATGAGGGCTTCGTCATGATGATTTCCGCCACCCCGGTCAATGTCGCCGGGTTCGTCGTCCAGGCAGCGCCGGACAAGCGCGCTGCGGTGCGCGAGGCACTGGAGCGCCTTGCCGGCGTCGACGTGCACGGCGAGGCCGAGGGCAACCGCCTGATCGCGACCGCCATCGACACCGGCGACGCGCTGGCGATCGACCAGCTCGCCACGATCAACCGCCTGCCCGGCGTGATCACCGCCATGCTTGCCTACCACGAGATTGACCATCCCGAGGCTGCGGCCGCTCCGGTTCACGGATGCGACGCGTCCTCCCCTTGCACCTGTTCCTCCGAAAGGGTCTGAACCATGAACCAGCACGTCAAGCCGATTGAAGACCATATCGACGAGCAGCGCCGCGCGGTGCTGAAGGCGAGTGCGGCAGCGGCTGCCGCCGCGTCCATCGGTGTTGCCCTGCCGGAGGGTGCGGCCGCCCAGGCGACGCGGACGGACGGCATCCGCTGGGACAAGGGCGTGTGCCGGTTCTGCGGCACCGGTTGCGGCGTCATCGTCGGCACCAAGAACGGCAAGGTTGTTGCCACGCAGGGCGACCCCGATGCGCCGGTCAACCGCGGCCTCAACTGCATCAAGGGCTATTTCCTGTCCAAGATCATGTATGGCGAGGACCGGCTGACCAAGCCGCTGCTGCGCATGAAGGGCGGCAAATTCGACAAGAACGGCGATTTCACCCCGGTCTCGTGGGATGACGCGTTCAAGATCATGGCCGAGAAGTGGAAGGAGGCGCTCAAGAAGAGCGGCCCGTCCGGCGTCGGCATGTTCGGGTCCGGCCAGTGGACGGTGTGGGAAGGCTATGCCGCCGCCAAGCTGTACAAGGCCGGCTTCCGTTCCAACAACCTCGATCCCAACGCCCGCCATTGCATGGCCAGCGCGGTTGCCGGCTTCATGCGCACCTTCGGCATCGACGAGCCGATGGGCTGCTACGACGACCTCGAGCACGCCGACGCCTTCGTGCTGTGGGGCGCCAACATGGCCGAGATGCACCCGATCCTGTGGTCGCGCCTCACCGACCGCCGCCTGACGCACGAGGGTTGCGAGGTCCATGTGCTCTCGACCTTCGAGCACCGGTCGTTTGAACTCGCCGACAACGGCATGATCTTCACGCCGCAGGGCGATCTGGCGATCCTCAACTACATCCAGAACTACATCGTCAACAACGGCGCGATCAATCAGGACTTCGTGTCCAAGCATGTCGAGTTCGCCCGCACGGTCGAGGATATCGGCTATGGCCTGCGTCCGGCCCATGCGCTGGAGGCCAAGGCGGTCAACGCCTCGCACAAGGCCGGCAAGGATGGCGCGCTCGATCCGGCCGGCTTCAAGGACAAGATCGGCCTTGAGGAGTTCAAGAAGCTGCTCGAACCCTACACGCTTGATTACGCGCACAAGCTGTCGGGCGTGCCGAAAGACAAGCTGGAGCGGCTGGCCAAGCTCTATGCCGATCCCAAGAAGAAGATCGTCTCGTACTGGACGATGGGCTTCAACCAGCACAC
>CALCZO010000001.1 GCA_937903315.1 uncultured Alphaproteobacteria bacterium | reverse complement strand
GTGGCCGATCTCCTGAGGGTCCCGGCCGGTTTCTTCGGCAAAAAGCTCCGTCAGTGTCAGGCCGCAACTCCGTCCCTGACAGGGCCCCATGCCGGCCCGGGTGAAAGCCTTCATCTGGTTTGGCCCCTGCGCTCCTTGCCGGATGAGGCGACGGACCTCACCCGCCGCGACCTCTTCGCAGCGACAGACCATCACCTCATCCGACGGCCTGCGGAACTGGTTCGCCGGGCGATAGAGCGCATCAAGAAACGCGCGGCCGCGCAGGCTCCGGGCCAGGCTCGCCTCGGCGCGGGAGCGCTCTGCGGCCCGGGTCGAACGGCTTTCCGGTGCGAGCCGGTCGAGAATCGAAGCCGCGGCCAGCGTTCCGCGCGCCTCAGCCGCGTCAGCACCGGCAATGCCTGCGCTGTCGCCGGCGATGAACAGGCCCGCCACGCTCGTCTCCCCCTCTGGCGTAAGGACCGGTTCGAAGGCAAGGCGTGCATCGCACCATCTGTGCGCGACGCCGGATGCCATGGCCAGATTGACCTGTGGCACCACGCCCTGATGCAGCAGAAGCGTGGCGGCGGGAATGGTGATCGGCCTTGCGCCTGCGATGGCACGCACGCTCGAAAGCTGGCCCTCGCCGATTGCCTCAAGCGCATCAACATTGCGGATGAGGCGATGCGCCCGTGCGACTTCACGCAGCAGTTTCAGGCCCTTGAGAAGGTAGGGGCTGGTCAGGAAGCCGGGCAGATGCGGCAGGGCCCTGAGCCAGTTGCCGCGTGGCGTGGTATCCAGAACAGCCGCGAGTGTCACGCCGGCACGCGCATATTGGGCCGCCAGCAGATAGAGCAGGGGGCCGGAGCCGGCAAGCACGGTCGGGCCTTCCGGCACGATGGCGCCTGTCTTGAGCAGGGTCTGCGCCGCACCCGCCGTCATCACACCGGGCAGTGTCCAGCCGGGGATCGGAAAGGGCCGCTCAAGTGCGCCTGTCGCCAGAAGGACATGACGCGCCGCGATCATCTGCGCCTGCTGCTGCGTTGCCAACCCGACGGTCAACCCGCCCGCATCCCTGGCTTCGATCATGAAAACGGTCGTGAGCGGCAGATGCCTTGCGCCCGAAGCGGCGAAGGCCTCGGCCAGTTCGCGACCCGCGCTGTAGTCCGCGCCGAGCAGGTCCGATTGTGCCAGAGGGCCGGCCATGACCGCGCGATAGACCTGCCCGCCAGGGGCCGGGTTCTCGTCGGCCAGAACAACCGACAGGCCTGCCTGTCGCGCCATGACCGCCGCAGCCATGCCGGCCGGTCCGGCACCGACGATGAGGAGATCGCAGGTCATTCCGGCATGTCCGTTGTAAGGTGTGGCGCGCCCGCGCCGGTGATGATCTCCATTCCGTCGCAGACCGGTACGAGGCAGGCCTGCCGGTTTGGCTCGCCATCGATCGTCACAAGGCAATCAAAGCACACGCCCATGCCGCAATAGACACCGCGCGGAGCGTTCGATCGGGCGGTCTGGCGAAACCGCGTGGTTCCCCGCAGCAGAAGGGCCGCTGCGACCGTGTCTCCTTCCGCGGCTGTCACGGATTGCCCGTCAACCACAATCACCACTCTGCGGGACGGTTCATGCAGCCGCCGGAACATCGCCGAATCTCCTTGCGCTGAAGGCCGCGATACGCTCGGGCCAGATATCCGTGGCAATGGCCTCGGCAATGACCGAGGCATGGGCCGCCGCCAGAGTGACGCCGCTGTGGCAGGTGACGAGATAGGCACCGGGGCAGGCGGTCGAGCGATCATAGATCGGGTAGCCATCGGGACTCATCACACGCAAGGCACCCCAGCTGCGCACGATCTGGGCGCGCGCCAGCAGCGGGAAAACCTTCATCGCATGCGTGGCGATGGCACCGAGAACCTGATGCGAATTGCCATTGTCGAATCCGACCTCTTCCTTGGAATCACCCAGCATCACGCCGCCCTCATCCGTCTGCCGGATCGTGCCGAGCGGGTAGTGCAGGAACGGCGCCAGCTTTTCCGTCACCATCACCTGACCGCGCTGTGGCCGCACCGGGGCGGACAACCCAACCAGTGGCGCAAGCGCTGCATTGCCCAATCCGGCCGCCAGAACCACCTTCCGGGCGCGCACATCGCCGTTGGGCGTCAGGATCTGGAAGCCGTTTGCCGTGGGAGTCACGGTCCGGATCGTCATGTGCGGACGGTAGACAACGCCGCGGCCCAGACAGCCCTGGTGCAGGGCCCCGAACAGACGCAGGGCGTTGACATGCCCGTCGTGCGGGCAAAACGTTCCACCCACGACATCGGGTCCAATCTCCGGCAGCAGGGCCTTCATCCGGGAATGATCGAGGATCTCCACCCCGGCACAGTCAGGGGCCGTATTGTGCAAGCGGCGCATCTGGGCCGCGCGGTCCTCAAGTTCCCCTTCGCTCAGACAGGCTGTCAGACCGCCACGCTGGTCCAACGCAGGGTCGATGCCGGTTTCCTCCCTGAGCAGCGCGGCGAAATCGCGCCACGCAGTCGCAGATCCCAATGTCCAGCGCGCATAGACTGGCAGATCGATGCCCTTGCCCTGCACCCAGACCAGAGCGAAGTTCCCACGCGATGCGCGGTACGCCACGTCACCCTCGTCCAGCAGCGTCACGGCAAGCCCGCGCCCGGCGAGACCAAAGGCAACCGACAGTCCAACGACGCCGCCACCGATCACGGCGACATCACAATCAATGTTGCTTGCGGAATTCCCTGCCATGCCTAGCCCCGTGTGTCTCCGACGAACAGACGTTCAAGACCATATAGACGATCGAGCACGACCATCAGCATGACAGTGCCCAGGATCAGCAATGCCGAAATCGCACAGACAAGCGGATCGATCGAGTCCTGAATATAGTTGAACATCCGCACCGGTAGGGTCGTGGTCGATGGCGAGGCTACGAAGACGGTCATCGTCACCTCGTCAAAACTCTGGATGAAGGACAGCGCAAAGCCGCTTGCCAGGCCCGGCAGCATCAGGGGGAACACGATCCGATGATAGACGGTCACGCGTGAAGCCCCAAGTGAGACAGCGGCGTCCTCGATGCGTTTGTCCATCCCGATGGCGCTGGCAAGGACCATGCGCAAAGCGAAGGGAAAGACAATGACGACATGGGCGATGACCAAACCTGTCATCGTTCCGGACAGGCCGATCAGCGAGAAAAAGCGGAGAAAGGCGATTCCGAGCACAACGTGCGGAATCATCAGTGGCGACATGAACAGAGCAGCGAGCGCGTCGCGGCCAAAAAAGCGGTAGCGAGCGATGGCAACCGCCGCCGGCGCTGCAAAGCCAAGCGCAATCACCGACGAGAGCGCGGCAATCATCAGGCTCGACTGGAAGGCGCG